>CAXSEW010000248.1:0-6439 GCA_964236185.1 uncultured Nakamurella sp.
GTTGCCGGCCGGTCTGGTTGCTGTGCTGCTCGGTCGGTTCACCTGGCGTCGGTGGCTGCACTCCCACCGCCTCAACGGTCGGTTCATGTCGATGGTGCTGGTGGTCGGTAACCTGCGCACGGTGCGTGAGCTGCTGACGGATCTGCGCCGAGCGCCGCTGGCCGGCTATGGGGTGCTCGGGGTGTCCATCCACGAGAACTCCCCGCTGGCTGATCTCACGATCGATCCGGCCACCGGGCGGCGTCAGGTCGACGGCGTCAGCGTCCTCGGCGGCCTGGACAACGTGGCGGCCACCGCGCTCAAGTTCGGCGCCGACACCGTCGCGGTCACCTCGACCGCCGCCTTCGGCCCGGCCGCTGTGCGCCGGCTGAGCTGGGAACTGGAGAAGACCGACATCCAGTTGGTGCTGGCTCCGGCGCTCACCAACATCGCCGGGCCGCGTATCCACACCAAGCCCATCGCCGGGCTGCCGCTGATCCACGTCGACAAGCCGACCTACCGCGGGGCCAACCGGATCGTCAAGAGATCGTTCGACACCATCGGCAGCGCGCTACTGCTGCTAGCCTTCTCGCCGCTGCTGCTGGTGCTGATGGCGGCGGTCAGGTTCACCAGCTCGGGGCCGATCTTCTTCACGCAGGAGCGGGCCGGGATCAACGGCGAGATCTTCCGGATGATCAAGTTCCGGTCGATGGTGATGGACGCCGAGGCGCGGCTCGCCGAGCTCAAGAAGCAGCGGCATGACGCCGGCAACGACACGTTGTTCAAGATGAAGGACGATCCCCGCGTCACCAGGGTTGGACGGATCATCCGTCGATTCAGCCTCGACGAGCTTCCGCAGTTGGTCAATGTGCTCAAGGGCGACATGAGCCTGGTCGGTCCGCGGCCGCCGCTGATGGACGAGGTGGCCACCTACCACCGGGAGGCCCGGCTCAGGCTGTTGGTGCGGCCGGGGATGACCGGCCTCTGGCAGGTCTCCGGTCGGTCCAGCCTGAACTGGGAGGACACCGTCCGGCTGGACACTTACTACGTCGAGAACTGGTCGCTGACATCGGATCTGGTGATCCTGTGGAAGACCGTGAAGGCCGTCGTTTCTTCCTCCGGCGCCTACTGAGGCTGCCGGTTCGCTACTGCTGTGGGCAGGAGCGGCCAGCTGCCGCCTGTCGACTGCCGGTGGGCCGCGGAGGTGTGGCAGGCTGACCGGCAACAGAGCCGGAGCTGACGGCGACGACCGGAAGGACCCATCGTGGCCGTGTACAGACGTCGGAGTTTCCGTGCAGCCGGGTGGGCGGGTCGTCGGCGGCGAGTGCTGGGCGCGGTTGCCGCGGCGGTGTTCGTTCTCGCCGCGGCGACCGGATGCAACTCCCAACCGGGGGCGGCGGTGCAGGTTGCCGGCACCACCATCTCTGAGTCTGCGGTGCAGCAGGACACCACCGCTTTCCTGACCCAGAATCCGAGCGTGGCACCTGCCGACTCGACGCGCGCCCTGGCGAATCGTGCGCAGATCACCTTTCGCGTGCGGCATGTCCTCATCGGCCGGGCGCTCTCGGCAGCCGGCGTCACGGTCACCGCGGCGCAGCTGTCCTCGGCGACGGCCAGCGTGAAGGCTCAACAAAGTGCGTCGCTGGCCGCGCAGCTGGATCTGCCGGTGTCTGCGGAGCCCGACATCATCCACGACCTGGTGGCGCTGCAGTCGCTGGTGGCCAAGCTCCCCGCGAATGGGGTGCAGGTGCCCGATGTATCGGTGACCGCCCAGGGCTTGACTGCGGCGACTCGTGATCAGGCGGTGTTCCTGCGTTCCAAGTACCTGTCCGACCCTGCGGCCATGGACCGGGCGGTGGCGTCCGCAGCCGAGGGCCAAGGCGTGCCGCGCAGCACATTCGACCTGCTCAAGCAACCGCAGCTCGGGAGCACCGGATTGTTCCAACCCTCGACAGGTGGGGTGTTCATCCTGCCGCAGGAAACCAGCTACTTGGTGCTGCGGACGACCGGCCGAACGGTCTCGACGGCCGCGCTGAATCAGTCCCGGTTCGGCTCCGGCTCGATCACCGGTGTGGCGAACCTCTTTGATGTCGGCGCGTTGCTGGTGTCGGGTCAGCAGGGGAGTGCCGGCATCTCGGTCAATCCGAGGTTCGGTGTCTGGGATCCGGCCAGTGTGCAGGTCGTGCCTGGCAACTCCGGACTGTAGGTCTGCTGATGACGACGGACTCGGGAGCCGGATCTGCGCTGCTGCGCGCAGTCGAGGTGATGGACCGGCTGCGCTCCGCCGGCGGCTGTCCCTGGGACGCCGAGCAGACCCATGACTCGCTGCGTCGGTACCTGATCGAGGAGTGCTACGAACTGCTCGAGGCCATCGAGCAGAACGACGACCAGGCCATCCGTGAGGAATTGGGCGACGTCCTCCTGCAGGTACTGTTTCATGCCCGCATCGCCGCCGAGCGGGCGCCGGCCGACGGCGGGTTCGACATCGATGGCGTCGCCGGGGGACTGGTCGAGAAGCTGATCCGCCGTCATCCGCACGTCTTCGCCGGTGCTGACCCGATCGCCGACGCGGCGGGCCAACAGGTGCGGTGGGACGAGCTGAAAAGAGACGAACGCGGCCGGTCGTCGGTTCTCGCGGGGGTCGCTTTGGGCCAGCCGGCGGTGGCATTGGCCGCGAAGCTTGGCGCGCGAGCCGCCAAGTCGGGTCTCGAAGTAGACCTGCCGGCGGGCGACTCGGTGGGGGAGCAGCTGTTCCGGCTGGCTTTTCGGGCAGGCGCGCGAGGCGAAGACCCGGAGCTGGAGCTGCGGGCGGTGGCCAAGCGATTTGCTGCCGAGACGACCATGCTCGAGAAGCAGTAGACGCCCGCTCAGTAACGCAACTTTCGCTCGGCGGTGGTCTGTTGTGTCGATACGGCAGCGTTCGGTGGCCGTTCCTAACGGCTAATCCAGCTTTGACGCGACCTTCGTGGCAAGGATTGGTCATCAAGTCGTGATTCATCCCACCCTCTCGGATGACAGGTGTCACCCTTCGTGACCTTGTTGCGCCCTCAGTACACCCACTAGTGTCAGTGGAACGGGGCTAATAGGATTTTTCGGGGGAACGCCATGACCAGCGCTAACTCTACGCAGTCAACGCCGCATGATCTTCTGTCTTCCACCCCGTCTACTCGTCAACCAGTCAGAGAGCACGGCGAACCAGAACTAGTGGCTGCAGCGCCGTCCAACGATGTGCTTCCCACCACGAAGAGGGCGTTGCTCGCACGCGTACGAGCTTGGATGCTTGTACTTCCGGTCGACGCATTCATGTTGTTGACCCCCATCATCTGGGCCCCTGAACAGTGGAAGGCCAGCGTGTGCATGGCGGCGCTAGCATTGCTGCTGATCAGCGCCCGGGGGCGCTACCGCGCTCGGCTCGATCTCAGTGTTCTTGACGAGCTCCCTGCACTGCTGGGCAATCTGCTGACCGCTGCAGCCGTCATCGCGACGGTGACCGCTCTGCGGCATGAGCAAGCTGGCGTGACCACGTTCCTCTCGAACGTAGCGATCGCCATAGCACTCGTCGTAGCGGGGCGGGTCATCACCGTTCAGCTCATTTCCTTTGGGCGCCGGCGCCAGATCACGAACCACCGCACTTTGGTGATTGGGGGAGGCCGACTGGGTACTGAACTCCACAAAATCATCGAGAGCCAACCGCGATACGGGTTGTCAGTCGTGGGTGTGGTGGGAGATGGAAACCGCTCGTCTAACCCGGACTTGCCTCCATGGCTGGGAGAACTTCGAGACCTCAATCGGATCGTCGTCGAAACCGGTGCCGATGTACTGCTAGTGGCCGATGGAACGTTGTCAGAGCGAACTTTGCTCGATGCTGTACGTACGCCGGCATGCGAGGCGTGTGATTTGTTGGTGGTTCCGCGTATGCCTGACTTTGCAACTCAGGTCGGTCAGTCGGGAGACCATATTGGATCTATTCCCATCATGCGCATTCGGACGCCCAACCTTAGCGGTCCGGCTCGTGCCGTCAAACGCGGCTTTGACATTGTCGTGGCGGCAACGCTATTAGTCCTGCTTTCGCCCCTCCTCTTAGCCTGCGTGATTGCGGTTCGGTTCGACGGGCCGAACGTAATTTTCTGCCAACCGCGCGTCGGCCGCGATGGACGCCTATTTAACTGCTTGAAATTTAGATCGATGCGGCCTGTCGACGCGACGGAGTCGGCGACGAACTGGTCGATCGCCAACGACCGAAGGGTAAGCTCAATTGGTCGGCTTCTACGGCGCACGTCGATCGACGAACTTCCGCAACTGTGGAACATCCTTCGGGGCGATATGACGCTGGTCGGACCGCGGCCGGAGAGGCCCCACTTCGTCGAGCAGTTCTCCGCTACGTATGACCGCTATAACCATCGGCATCGTGTTAGGGCCGGTTTGACGGGCCTTGCACAAGTCAGTGGTCTCCGCGGAGACACGTCAATCTCTGACCGAGCACGCTTCGACAACTACTACATTGAGAACTGGTCGCTGTGGCTTGATATAAAAATCCTGCTGCGGACGTTCTCGGAAGTATTGTTCGCTCGCGGGCGATGAACTGCCTTTCCCTCAAACCGCGAATAGTGACCTAATTTAGGGCTTCGGAGGTTGCCCGAATATGACAATTGCACCGATAGTCTCAGTCTTGATGCCAGTGCTCAATGAAGAGGCATCCGTCGTCGCAGCCATCCAGTCTGTGCTAAATCAGAACGTTCGACTTGAGATTTTAGTAGCAGACGCGGGGTCGACCGATGGAACTTTAGCCTGTATCGAAGCGTTGGATGATGAGCGGGTCACAGTCTTCAGCAATCCGAAGCGTAGTATCCCAAGTGGATTAAATGTTGCTCTAGCGCGGGCGCGAGGAACGTTCGTCGCGCGCGTTGATGCCCACGCTGTTATTAACCTTGATTACTTAGCCACAGCAATCCGGTGTTTCGAAGATTCCACTGTAGGTGGCGTTGGCGGTGTCAAGACCGGAGTCGCGCGGACGCCCACTGGTAGGGCAATCGCGGCAGCCTTGAGCAGCCGTTTTGGCGTAGGTAATTCTGTATATCACTACGGCGAACATGCTCAAGACACCGACCATGCGGCGTTCGGCGTATACCGGACATCTATAGCACAAGAGGTCGGCGGTTGGGATGAGTCGTTAGCGGTGAACGAGGATGTCGACTTCGACTACCGAATCATGGCGATCGGGTATCGCATACGCTTCGAGCCATTGATGAACGTCTCTTGGAGCGTACGTGAGTCAATGGTTGACTTCGGCCGGCAGTATCGAAGGTACGGTAGAGGTAAGGCCCAAATGGTTCGAAAGAACGGCCCTGCTGCGATCAAAGCCAGACATCTAGCCGCTCCATTGTTAGTTCTCGAGTGCGGTCTGGGCGCAGTTTGCATTGCTGCCGGTCGACCCAAAATAGCCGTCTTACTAGCTATTCCTTACGCCACTGCAATCACAGTAGTCGCAGCCGTATCAGCAAGAAGTTCCTCAGGGCAAAGGGGCCGAGACTTTTCAGTAAGCCATCTCGTCAGTGCATTTCTTGTAATGCACTTCTCTTGGGGGGTCGGCTTTTTAGAAAACCTATTCCTTCGAAAGTCACCCGCTCTCGCGAGCGCTCGCGATGAGGCTAGGTAAACTTGTGAGGCAGTGGTGGCAAATACGCATGGTCTACCAGAGCGCCTTATAGACGTCAGCGGTGAGAGGCTCGAGCGGCGAGGGGAGCCCATTTGCGAACAACTCGTAATGCTCAGGATAACCCTTTACGTTAAAAAGAATTTCGTATAAAATCGTGCCTGGGCCAGCTCCTCCATTGGCAACCAACCACTGATGGAATAAGGTAACAAATATCGGGGCGTCGCCGCCACCCCCCCCGTTCGAAACCGATGCATTAGCCCACTCAGGAATTGCAAAAGGCTTCGTGTGACTGAGGGCGAACTTTCGCCATGATTCCAGTCCGATGGGACCGCCTTGCGATGTGGTGGCATTCATCTTCGCCGCGAACGCTTCCTGGGAATTGACCCAGGGGTACCAGTTGTAGGAGTCGACACCCACCACATTCACATAAGTGTCGCCCGGCCAGAGTATACGCGGGTCGTAAGACCAACTAGTCTGGTCGTTAGGCGCCCAGACTAGTTGTGCGCCGGGGAAATTTATCTGAATCAAATTGTAGAACCTGTGCCAAGCGGCTATAAAATTACCGGCATCGCCGGGGGGGACTGACCACGAAAACCAATTACCGTTCATTTCATGAGCGAACCGGATGAACATGTTAGAGGCTGGTCGGGTTCCCCAGGCCGTGCGCAGCGAACGCAATTGCTGTGTCCAGCGATTGTCGAAGGCTCCGCTGGCTGCTTCCGTCCACGTTTCGCCCTTGAGTGGTCCGCCGGCAGCAAAGTCAATTCTGGGCGTATCCGCAAATGGCGCACCGGGAGCAAGCGA
>CAXSEW010000249.1:0-6431 GCA_964236185.1 uncultured Nakamurella sp.
CCGAGCAGCAGGACGCCGACCTGGCTGAGAGTTTGTCGCAGCTGTCCACGCTGTCCGCGAGCCGTTTCGGTCTGGTGGAGTTGTTGACCAAGATCGCGACGATGGCGGTGCATGCCATCCCCGGCGCGGACGGTGCGGGATTGACCCTGCTGGAGCCCGACCGTGCGGACGTCATCGTCAAGAGCACCGAATTCGTGCGGGAGATCGACGACATCCAGTACAGCATCGGGCAGGGCCCGTGTATCAGCGCCGCCACGTCCGGCACCACCATGCGGTCGGGTTCGTTGAGTGGTGACCCGCGGTGGCCGCGGTTCGGGCCCCGCGCCGGACGCCTCGGTGTGCACAGCGTGCTGTCGTTGCCGCTGCTGACCTCCGGCGGGGTGGTCGGGGCGATGAACGTCTACGCCCACGCCAAGAACGCGTTCGACGCCCGGTCGGAACAGCTGGGGGAGTTGTTCGCGGTGCCGGCGGCGATCTCGGTCCTCAACGCTCAGATCCTGGCGCAGAGCCAACGGCTGGCCACCCAGTTGCAGTCGGCGTTGGTGAGCCGCCCGGTGATCGACCAGGCCATCGGCATCCTGATCAGCCGCGGCGGCGGCACCGCCGGTGAGGCGTTCAGCACATTGCAGCAGATGAGCCAGCACGAACACATCAAACTGACGGCGGTTGCCGCGCAGATCGTGGCCGAGGCTGGCGCCCGGGCCCGGGCCCGCCGGCCACCACGCTGACCGACCCAGCTGCGGAATCCACCGCTGGTGGGAGTAGCGTGAACCACGCGGCATGAGCAGGATCCGGGGCCCGACCCCTGTCCTGCGTGTTCGCATCGGGCCCCGCCACCGCCGCGGGACCCGGCCCAGGCACCACCGACAGCGATTCGGGACGCCCGGAGTTCTGCGTGGATCACGCCCGCAACCGGCATTTGTCTGATGCGCTGGATACCCTCACCGAAGCCCTCGACGGCAGCGGGGACGACCTCACCACAATCCTGACCGTGCTGATCGAAGATCTCACCGCCGCGATCACCTCGTTCGTTGGACTGACGGTCACCGTCGTCGTTGGTGACGAGCCGGTCACCGTGATGTCGATGAATTCCCACACGGCGGCGTCCTCGCTGCTGCTGCCCCTGACACCCTCCATCAAGGTTGCCGCAGGCAGTCACCTGGTGCTGTACGCAGGGAACCCGGGTGCTTTCGTGGATCTGGCCGCCGCCGCTACCACCGGCGGGATCCGAGAGGTGGTTGTGCTGGATCGGCATCTGCCGCCGCCGTCCGCGTTCGATGTGCAACGTGCGGTGGACGAGGTGGCTGACCGATCCGTCATCGATAAGGCGATCGGCTTCCTGATCGAGCAGGGCCACCCACCGAGGCATGCTCGTAACGAACTGCACCGACGAGCAGCCGCCGCCGGTATCAGTCTCACCGCGAGTGCGTATGGCGTGCTGTACGCCGATCACGAACCCGACCCGCAGGACGAGGACCAACGCGCCGGCTGAACTGGGTCAGTGGATCGACTGGTTGGCCGGCGGCCGCCCAGCGACCCGTCCCCGGCCGAGATGCTTGGCAAACGGCCTCCCGTACTGAATCACCCGTTCCGACGTTTCATTTCGCCACTCTTGCCGCTGCAGGCCAGGTATCGTGCAGGGTGCTGACATCGACAGCCGGTGTGGGAAGGTCCGTTACCGTCGCACAGGCCGCGGCGGACTCGCCGGGGTACCTGTATTTCGCCCCTCCGCCCACCATTTGCCTCTGAAATGTCATCCCCTACGGGATACCACCCATGACGAGCGCCGATCGGGCCCACGCCGACAACAGTGACCTGCTTAAACCGGGGCGGCCACCGGCAACTGCGCCGCTGCTGCTTAGTCAACGTGCCGACTCCGATGCTGCTGCCGAGCAGCAACCGAGCTCGGACACCGAACCCGAGCACCTTGATCGGCAGCTAGCGGAGATACTCCGAAACTTCGCGCACACCATGGGCACCGACTTCCCGATCCAGTCGATTTTGGATCGGCTGGTCGGCGACATCGTGGCGATGCTGCCGGTCACCGCAGCCGGTGTCACCATGATTTCAGCCGGTTCCGGTCCGCGTTATGTCGCTGCCTCCAACGACGCGGCCTTGCAGTACGAGAAGCTGCAAACCGACTGCGACGAAGGGCCATGCATGTTGGCCTACAGCTCAGGCGAGCCGGTCACCATCCCCGACCTGGCCGCCGATGACAAATTCGAGCTGTTCACCCCGCCGGCTTTGGCGGCCGGGCTACGGGCCGTATTCACCTTTCCGCTATGGCACGGGGACAAGCCGCTCGGCGCACTGGACCTGTACCGGGACGTCCCCGGTACCCTGTCAGCCCAGTCGATGGCGGCCGCGCAGACCCTCGCCGATGTCGCCGCGGCCTTCCTGCTCAACGCCCAGGTTCGGCTGGATATGCAGCAAGCCGGAGACAGAGCGCAACAACAGGCGCTGCACGACGCGCTGACCGGCCTGCCGAACCGAACTCTGCTGCTGGATCGGCTGCAGCACGCGGTGCGCCGCAGCCGCCGTTCAGCGAAGAACTGCGCGGTCCTGTTCATCGATCTGGACCGCCTGAAAGTCGTCAACGACACCTACGGACATGCTGCCGGCGATGAACTGCTCATCGCCGCGTCCCGCCGACTGAACGCGCTGATCCGCCCCGGTGACACCCTGGGGCGGCTGTCGGGCGACGAATTCGTCCTGCTGTGCGAAGACCTGGACAACCCCACCCAAGCAACCACCATCGCCGAGCGGCTGCTGACCGCACTTGCCCGACCATTCGTGTTGTCGATGATAGAAATGGACATCACCGCCAGCATCGGCATCGCCCCTGCCGGCGGGGCGAGCGACAACCAGTCACCGGAACAACTGCTCGACGACGCCGACAGCGCCATGTACCAAGCCAAACGCCGCGGCGGCAATCGACACCAAGTATTCGACCCCAAGTTGAAGATGGTCACCGACCACCACACCGAACTCGAACACGACCTCCGCCGGGCCGCAGAACGAGATCAACTGAAGACCGCCTACCAACCGATCGTCCAGACCGCAGGCTGAAGGATCACCGGCTTCGAAGCCTTGGTGCGGTGGAACCATCCCGCACACGGGCCGATCCCGGCGCCCACCCTCATCACGCTGGCCGAACAATCCGGCCTGATCGACGGAATCGGCTCCTGGGTGCTGAACCGCGCCTGCACCGACCTGCGACGGTGGCAACAAACGCACCGCGGCGGCAACCTCAACATGGCAGTCAACGTCTCAGCGCAGCAGCTGATATCCGACCGGTTCCTCGACACCGTCTCCAACGTGATCGACACCGCGCGAACCGACCCGCGGAACCTCACCCTGGAAGTCACCGAAAGTGTTTTCCTGGCCAACGAACACCAAGTCCACACCGTCTTGACCGACCTCAGCGCCCTTGGTGTGACCCTCGCATTGGACGATTTCGGCACCGGCCACGCAACACTGAGCTACCTGCAGCACTTCCCCCTGCACATCCTGAAAGTGGACCGCAGCTTCGTGGCCGACCTCGGCCTCAAACCGGCATCGGGCGTCATCATCGCAGCGATCGTGCAACTTGCCAGCGCGCTCGGGATGAAAGTCACCGCCGAAGGCGTCGAGACAGCCGCCCAGCAAGAGGCGCTGGCCGACCTCGGATGCCACTTCAGCCAAGGCTTCTACTTCTCCAAAGTGCTGCCCGCCCACGCCATCACCGAAATGATCGGACAAGGCGAAACACTCCCGCGCCCCAATCCTCACCACCTCCGCGCCGCTTCTGCCGTCCACGCCTGACCAACCCGTCCTTGGGACCCAGCTTGCTGCCGGCCAAGGCGCGGCAACGTCAGCGGTCGGTCTGTCGCCGCTCTGCTTGCAACGCCTGCAACGCCTGCTGGAGGTCGGCGGCCGCCTCTTCAGCGCGTTTGCGTGCGACCCGCTTTGCAGTCGGGTTACCGGCAGCAGCTAATGACTCCTCCTGCTCCGCCGCCGTCGAGTTCGCAACGATGGCACGTTCGAACCACTCGTCTACGGATTCACTGCGACTGGCGCTCATAACCTTATGATTTCTTCGTGGGTCAGCGTGTGAAGGGTTTCCTCTCAGCATCGACCCATTAGAGCAAATTCTGCTCCTTATTTGCAGTCTCGCGGCCTTCGTGTCACCCAACGCACGCACACTCATGACCCATTCGAGCGTCACCGGGTCGCCCAGTATGCCGCCGAGACCAAAGACACCATTCGCGCACTGCCATGGAAACCGGCAGTAACGCCGCCAGCTACCTGACCCCTTCGAGAAAGGACGCGGGTTGGACAAATTGCTGGACATCACCGATACGGTCACGTGGTCATCTGACAGCGACGCGGCGGCGGCAGCTGGTCGATCAACGGATCGTCTTCGGCCAACAGAGCGCGTAGGTGCGCAGCGACGGTGGTGTGGTCCAACCCGGTCGCCACGGCAAGGGAACGACACCCGAACTCGATCGTTCGGCTCCCGGTTTTCGTGGCAGCTTCACCCAACGCCCGCAGCACCATCCGGCGGGACAACCCGGCCTTGGTTGCCTGGCACCTGCCGACCTCCGCCAACTCCAGCGCTGTCCACCACGTCCGGATCCACCGGTATTCAGCCACCGAACCCGGATCGTTTAAGAATTCAAGCTCAGCCCGATGCCCCCCGTGTGTACCTAGCCTGCTTGTGGGGATCTATGAACAAGGGTCGCCGTGACGGACTTCCCGGGTACCTCGGTGCGCTGGCTGATGAACTGGTGAGCCTTGACCCCAGTCGTTGCGGACCGCCTTGGCCCGGGCCGCGGGGCGGTACCGCGCATACAGGGACGCCAGCCCGGACCAGGCGCCGGTGTGCAAGCGGGTGAGGACCTCGGGAAGGGTGCGCCCGGCCCAAGCGGCGGCCGTCATCACAGCCATCCGGGCCTCCGAGGGGGACCGGTACCGCTCTGCCGGCCAGATACCGGTGCGGGCGATCGTCAGGTAGTCGCCGGCCAGCTCCCGCCGGCCATGAGCACGCGGCCGATGCGGGATCGACCCATCGACGTCCGTGGTCGCCGCGGATCCCAGCAGAGGCAACGCGGTGAGTTCGCTGGCCAGGGCTGCGTTGAGGGCGCGAGCCACACCGAGGGGGGTTACCGGCCCGCGCGATGGCTACAGCCGCGCCGGTTGCGCACCCGACAGCAGGTCCGGTAGGACTCCGACGCGGTATGGTCAGGGAATATCGAGGACTGTGCGATCTGCAGCTTTTGATCCGATTGGTTGCCAGCGCTGATGGTCCCCGCTCATGGGAATCTGAGCCAGTGCGGAGCAGGATCCGGTCATCAGACGTGCTGTTGAAAGGTGACATCCATGAGTGAAGAGCAACGCGACCAGGTAGACCCAGCTGGTGACGCGGCATACGGCGGCGACCCCGCTCCGGTCATGAAGGACCCGACGGACACCGATCACCCGACCGGGGAGCGGCAGGCCAAGGAGAACCAGGAAACCGAGTCGCCAAGCTGACAGCTTTTCACTAGCCGTTGACCCCGAATCTTGCGATTGTCAGGAGGAAGTTGTGACCGAGTCATCCAGCGGTGACAAGCAGGAACGGGTGGCCGCGGCGATCCAGGAGGCAGATTCCGGTTCCAACCACCAGGCCGGGATGGACGGCGACGACGCCAGCACCGCCGACCGGACCGCCGACACCGCCGTCGAGGACGACCACCCGGACCATTAAGACGCGATACTTGGACGGCCGCGGAAACTCGACGCCGGCTGGTGACGTACCGTCCGCCGGTCACCACTGAGTTCCATTTACTGCCTCTGGAAGGTTGTGTTGTGCCTGCTGATCAGCATGCCTCTGTTGACCCGAGGACCAAGCATGATCAGCCGGACACCTCGTCCGCTCAGATCGCCCATCCGGGCCTGACATCGGACATGCCCGATCAGCCCGACCACGGTGAGGACAGCTACGTCGGCAGCGGCCGGCTCACCGGCCGCAAAGCCGTCATCACCGGCGGCGACTCAGGTATCGGCCGGGCAGTGGCGATCGCGTTCGCCCGGGAAGGCGCCGACGTGCTGATCAGCTACCTACCGGCAGAGGAAGGCGACGCCCAGACCACGACCGACTTGGTCCGCGCTGCCGGTCGGAAGGCGGTGACCGTTGCCGGTGATCTGCGCGAGGAGCAGCACTGCCGCGACGTCATCGACACCGCGGTCCGGGAGTTGGGCGGGTTGGACATCCTGGTGAACAACGCCGCCTATCAGCACGGTGAACCCGACGGGCTGGCCGGGATCAGCACCGAGGAGTTCGACCGGGTGATGAAAACCAACCTGTACGCAATGTTCTGGCTGTGCAAGTACGCCATCAACCATCTGCAACCCGGGTCAAGCATCATCAACACTTCCAGCGTGCAGGCCACCACCCCATCACCGGAGTT
>CAXSEW010000250.1:0-6420 GCA_964236185.1 uncultured Nakamurella sp.
ACGGCGTCGAGTCGCCCGCGTCCTACAGCACCGTCATCGCCGTCGGCGGCACCAGCCTCTTGAAGTCCTCGAACACCAGAGGTTGGGCCGAATCTGCTTGGAGCGGCGCCGGTAGCGGATGCTCGACCCTCAACGCGAAGCCGAGTTGGCAGACCGCCGCGACGCAGTGTTCGGGCAAGGCGAACGCCGACGTCTCCGCGGTCGCCGACCCGAACACCGGGGTCGCCGTCTACGATTCCACCTCCTACAAGGGCAGCAAGGGCTGGCTGGTATTCGGCGGTACCAGCGCCTCGTCTCCGATCATCGCCTCGGTGTATGCGTTGTCCGGTAATACCTCGGGCTACCCCGTCTCCTACACCTGGGCCAACTCCGCGTCGCTGAACGACGTCACATCCGGTTCTAACGGCTCGTGCCCGACCAGGGTCTGGTGCACTTCCGGCACCGGCTGGGACGGTCCGACCGGCCTGGGAACGCCACGCGGCACAACGGCATTCTGATCGGGTCGGAGTTCGACGACGCCTTGGCGCGACCGGCACGAGTGACCCGACCGGTCCTGAGCCACAGCGTTTGATGCCCCGGTGTGTGTTGCATGCGGCGTTGCCGGCCGCCTGGTCGAGCCGGAGGTCGTCCAGGTCAACGTAGAGCCGGGGCGGCGCCGCCGACCGTTCGAGCCACGGTAGTCAGCACATGGTGTACGGGCTCATCACGGTAGTTTTCGCCGTGACCGGCAAATATCCGCTGGCGCTGGCCATGCTGGTGGTCGGCGGGGCCGCGAACCTGGCGTTGACGTCGATCGGCCAGACGATCGTGCAGCTAGAGGCGCCGCCCGCCGAGCGTGCCGGGTGATCGGGCTCTACGGCGTGTCGGCCAGCGGACTGCGGGTCGGGAGTGGTTTCACGGTCGGACTTCTCGGCGCAGCCATCGGCATTCACGCCTCGCTCGGAGCCAACGCCGGCGCCCTGTGCATCGGCACCGTGCTGGCCGGAATTTACGCCCTGAGCCGCAGGGGAACCGGTTCGGCGAGCCCGCCCAGGTCGATCACGACCCGAGCTTGAGATTTGGCTGACCGGCGGGCGCTCCCACGGCTATGGTCAAGATCCGATCAGGGTAACGGGAGGTTCAGCGGTGGCCAAGACTGTGACGCGCAAGCGGGTGACCTTTCCCGGGATCAGTTCGCGAGCGTGGGAACACCCGGCTGACCGGTCGGCGCTGGTGGCCCTCCGGGCGGTCCCGGGCTTCGACACGGTGCTCAAGGCGTTGGCCGGCTTGTTCCGCGAACGCAAGCACCGGTTGATCTTCCTGGCCTCGGCCGTCCGGGTCAGCGAGCGCCAGTTCGCGGAGATCGACCGGCTGTTCAGCGAGGCGTTGCAGGTGCTGGACTCCCCCAAGCGACCCGAGCTGTATGTCTGGCAGAGCCCGGAGGCCAACGCCCAGTGCATCGGGATGGACGAACCCTTCATCGTCATCACCACGGCGATGCTGGACCTCCTCGATGATCCGGACGAGGTCCGATGCGTCCTCGGACACGAGCTCGGTCACGCGATGAGCGGCCATGCTGTGTACCAGACCATGCTCAACCACCTGCTGCGGATCGCGGACAACCTCGGTTGGCTGCCGCTGGGCGGTCTGGCGCTGCGGGCGATCATCGCGGCGCTGTACGAGTGGAGCCGTAAGTCGGAGCTGTCGGCCGACCGCGCCGGCATGCTGGTGGCGCAGGACCCGCAGGTCGCGCTCCGGGTGAAGATGAAGATGGCCGGCGGCGCCAGCCTCGGCAAGATGGACACCGTCGCGTTCCTGGAGCAGGCCGCCGATTACGAGGCGGCCGGCGACATCCGCGACGGAGTCCTGAAACTGATGAACGTCGAACGGCAGACGCACCCGTTCTCCGTCGTCCGCGCCGCTGAGATTCGTAAATGGGTCGAAGGCGGCGAGTACCAGAAGATCATGGCCGGGAATTACCCGCGCCGGGTCGACGACCCGAACGCATCCATCGCGGACGAGATCAAGGCGGCGGCGCGCAGTTACCGCGACGGGTTCGCCGCGTCGACCGATCCGCTTGCGCAGAGTGCGCGGGGCGTCGGCCGGGATTTCGGCGGGGCGGCGCAGAACATCGGCCAGAGCCTGGCTGACTCGCTGAGCGGTCTGTGGAAACGGTTCGAGCCGAAACAGAACGGCGGTTCCGCCGAATCGGGAACGGCACCGGACGATGGTGACGCGGACCCGACGCCGGGTGCAACGAAGGGCGCCTGAAAGCCTTCGTCCCGTCTGTGGTCGACCCGGCGCATGATGTGCGGGTGGGTGAGCTGATCGTGGTGGCCGGGCCCCCGGGAGCGGGCAAGACCACCGTGTCGCGGATCCTTTCCCGTCTGTTCTCACCGAGCGCCCGCGTCGCCGGTGACGAGTTCTTCGCCTTCATCGATCAGGGTTACCTGGCGCCGTGGACTGCAGCGGCACACCGCCAGAACGAAGTTGTTCTCGGAGCCGCCGCGGCGGCCGCCGGTCGGCTTGCTCTCGGCGGCTACACCGTCATCTACGACGGCGTCATCGGACCATGGTTTCTTGACGCGTTCAGCGAGGCGACCGGCCTCCCTGTGCTACACTACGCGGTACTCCTGCCGCCGGAGAATGTCTGTATCGAGCGGGTCGCCGCCAGGATCGGGCACGGCTTCACCGACCTCGATGCGGCGACGCAGATGTACGCCGACTTCGCCCGCTCCGCCATCGACAGCCGTCATGTCGTCGCCACCCTGGCCGCCGATGAGCAGGCTGCCGATCTCTATCGACTGGTCGGCGACAGATCGCTCGTTCGGCGAATCGACGGCGCGTGAGCGGGCCACATCGGAAGAGCCGTGCGGTGGTCCTCGCGGCCACGCCCACCTCTTCGGACGAGGGCGCCCGTAGTCTGACCTGATGGACGCGCACCAGCTCGCGGTGGAGATGTTCGCCGAATGCCGGAAGTCCGAGCAGTCTGCGCGGCGGGTGGTTCCGAGGAACAGGCCGCCGCCGTGCGGAAGGACATTCGAGCGATGGCCCGAGCCGATGACGTCCGCATTCGCACCGCCCGTATCGACGACAGCATCGTTGCCGTCCGGGTGGACGCCGAACTCTGGAACGAGAACACCGCCACCATGCGCCGCAAACTCAAGCCTCGCTAAGCAAGTTGTGGCGGTCGTGGCAAATGGTACTTAGCTCGCAATGCTTTTAATCCGGTTCCGCCGCGTGTCCTCCTCAAGCCGCTCCGGCTGTCCGCCGAAGTGATGAATTTGTCCGTTCCGGGTATTTCCGGGGGCATTGATGACTCTGGTGGTGCAGTCGACCAAGACGGCCGACGCCCGCAGAGGCGAGGTCACCGCCTCACACAGGAGTGACAGATGGCAGAACGCAAGGAACCCGCACGGCTCGATGTCGGTGCCGTGCAGGCTCGGCTACAGGAGGCCGACCACCCGTGGGTGGCTCGGGAGAATGCCCTGACCCGGATGGATCAAACCGATCGGGTCAGGCGTCTGGGAGTTCCGCTCCCCGGCGAACAGGAGCGGGCAGCCATCGAGGCGCGCTCGGTGCAGGCCAGGTCCACCGCTCGGACACTGACGGCCGCAGCCGCTGCCGTTCCGGCCTCGTTCGACCTGCGAAACGTCAACGGCGCTGACTACACGACTCCCGTGCGCAACCAGGCCAACTGTGGCTCCTGCGTTGCATTCGGATCGATCGCCGCCATGGAATCGACGGCCCGCTACACCCGCGGCGTTCCGACTCTGGACGTCGACCTGTCCGAGGCTCACCTGTTCTACGGCTGGGGTGGGCCGCTGGGCGTCACCTGCGGCACCGGCTGGATGCCGTTGGCCGCTCTCAACGAGGCGACCAAAGGCCTTGTCTACGAAAGCGACTGGACCTACACCGCAGGCAACACCAACGGCGGGTCGCTGCCGGCCAACTGGCAGAACCACCGCGGAGCCGCAGTCGGGGTCGCCGAGCACACCGGCGACATCGCCGCCATGAAGCAGCAGGTGTACACCTCCGGAGCGATCACCGCCTGCTTCTACGTGTACGACGATTTCTTCTCGTACCACTCGGGCGTCTACCAGCACGTCTCCGGCGACCTGGCCGGCGGACACTGCGTGTGCATCATCGGCTGGGACGACAACCTGGGCGCGTGGATCTTCAAGAACAGCTGGGGACCCAGCTGGGGCCTGGGCGGCTTCGGGTACATCAAGTACGGCGAGTGCCACTTCGAGTCCTGGCAGAACGTCGGCGTCTCCGGGGTCAACCTGCGGACCTGGACGAGCCCCAAGAAGGTTCTCGGCGCCTACGCCACCGGAGACGCCCGCAACGGCTGGGTCTACCTCGCCGACACCGGGTGGTTGCACGTCGGCGGTAGCACGGACACGGCCCACAGTGCGCTGTTGACCGATCTGCTGGCAGCCAAGAATGCGGGTGCCGTGGTGAATGCCTATGACGCGGATTCCATCCTCACCGACGTCTACGCATACTGACCAGCTTCATTCCATATCACATTCGAAGGAGATCCACTTTCATGAGCTCGAATCACACCGACCGCCCCCCTGCGTCCGCGGCGGGCGACAACGACACCACCACTGCTGACCGACCCCGAGAGCTGACCGCCGAGGAATTCGCCCTCATGGGCGGCAGCGTGACCACGGACACCAGGACAGGGGCCGCGGTGGCGACGCCCACCATGACTCCTCCGGGCACAGCCGGTACCGCCTCTGCAGGCGCCGCCGGCTCGATCAGCGGCCAGCAGGTCACCGCACTGTGGTCGAACGAGTCCAACCGCAACTCCTGGATGTACATGGCCACCGCTGGGTGGAAGAAGCTGAGCAACCTGTCGGACGGCGGCTCCAGCAACCTTGCGCAATTGGCGGCAAGTGCACGGCAGACGGGATCGGCGCCGTACGTCTTCGACGACGCCACCGGACTCATCACCACGATGTACGTCTGGTGAGAAGTCCGGGCAGCTGGAACAAGTGAAGACGTGGGGTGGGCAGCGGCCGAGCTGCCCACCCCACAGCTGCGCCATCGCCGAGTCGGTTCGAGCCCGGCGCATCGTTTCGAGCGAAGGCAGGATTGACTCATGAGCACCATTCCACTCACCGAGTCCGACGGCGACAGCCCTCTGCACATCATCGTCGGCGACGAGGTGCGGCTCTCGCTGGCGCAGACCGGCGGCACCGGGTTCATCTGGTCGACAGCCCCCCTCCCGGAGTGCCTGACCCTGTCCTGCGACGTGGTCGATCACTCCGCCGCAAACCCCGGGGCGGCAGGAACGCGAGTGATCACGCTGACGGCAGTGCAGGCGGGGCGCGGCACCATCGCAGTGACCCTCGGCCGGCCGTGGCCGGGCGGGGAAACCGATCGCCAGCTCTCTTTCGACGTCACGGTGTCGTGACGACCGCCGAGCACCGTACGACCGACCGCGTATGTCAGTGGCGGTAGCAAGAGTGATCAGTCGATGTCGGTGCCTGACATCCAGCTGGATGGAAACGAATGGAACTGTGCTGTCGATGACGCGGTACTGCGCGAAGGTCCGCAGCGGAGAGTAGACGACAGCGTGCAATTCACCGGTCGCCGAGTCGGATTTCGGGTGTGCGCTGGCGCCCGCTGACCAGCGCCAGCCGCAGACGCTTGATGGAACCCTGCAC
This sequence comes from uncultured Nakamurella sp., assembly GCA_964236185.1. Taxonomy (GTDB): domain Bacteria; phylum Actinomycetota; class Actinomycetes; order Mycobacteriales; family Nakamurellaceae; genus Nakamurella. The sequence goes on from CAXSEW010000250.1 coordinate 5,658, forward strand.
CCCCACCGGCTGCTCGACCACCGAGCGTGACAAATTCGGTGAACACGGCCTGTGCATCGCCTCGACGGCCTGTGCGGAGTTCCGGGTCAGCCGAGGACGTACAGGCCGGGGCCGTCGGCGAGCACGGGATGCTGCGAGCTTCCCATCGCCGGCGGCTGCTGCCTCTGCCCGGAGTTGCCTTCTGACCAGATCGCCCAGTCCTCCCACCAGGATCCGGGACGACGTTCGGCCGTGGCCTCCCACCCGCGGGCCGATGTCGGCAGTGGTTCGTCGTCGTCGATGAGCTGGTGCCATGCTTTCGGACCGGGCGGACTGACGATTCCGGCGATATGGCCGCCGCTACCCACGACGAACCGTACCGGCCCGCTCACCAGCCCGGCGGTCTTGTAGGCCGCTTGCCACGGCACGATGTGATCGTTGATGGCGCTCACCACATAGGTGGGCGCCTTGATCACCGACAAATCGATCGTCTTCCCGCTGATGTCCAGGGTGCCGGCCGCCAGCCTGTTCTCCACGTAGAAGTTCCGCAGGTAGAACGCGTGCATGGTGGCCGGCATCCGGGTGCTGTCCGCGTTCCAGGCGAGGATGTCGAACACCGGAGGCGGCTCACCCATCAGCCAATTGGAAACAACGTAGTTGAAGATGAGATCGTTGGCGCGCAACACGTCGAAGGTGCCTGCCATCGACGAACCCTCGAGGGCGCCTTCCCGCTGCATCTTCCTCTCGAGCTTCTCCACAGTCCGCAGGTCGGTGAAAGTTCCGA
>CAXSEW010000251.1:0-6409 GCA_964236185.1 uncultured Nakamurella sp.
TCGCCGTGGATTGTGGCGCGGACGAGGTGATCGACCGATCCGCCTACGACGCCGCCGGGCTGGTCGCGGCGCTGCGCGACGCCTGCGGCCGGCGCGGCGCCGACGTGGTGTACGACCCGGTGGGCGGCGAGGCGTTCGCCGCATCCACCCGGGTGGTGGCCTTCGAAGGCCGGCTCCTGGTGGTCGGATTTGCCAGCGGCTCCGTACCGAAGGCGGCGGTCAATCACGCGCTGATCAAGAACTACGCCATCCTCGGCGTGTACTGGGGGCTCTACCGTTCTCGAGCGCCGGAAGTTCTCGAGCAGGCGACTCAGGCGCTCTCGGAACTGCTCGCCGACGGACGGCTGCAACCGCTGGTGTCGGAGGAGCTCGACTTCGACCGCGCGCCGGCCGGGCTCGCCGACCTGGCAGCCGGCCGTTCCACCGGCCGGATCGTGGTGCGCGTCCGATGACGGCTTCCGGTAGCGCATTGGAGCTGACCGACGCGTGCGTCGTGGTCACCGGCGCCGGCTCCGGCATCGGTGCAGCGCTGGCCCGCCGGTTCGCCGCCGGCGGTGCGCATGTCGTGGTCAACGATCTGGACGCCGACGCGGCGGCCTCGGTCGCTCTCGAGATCGGGGGCCTCGCCGCACCGGGCGATGTCACCGAGCGCGGTCAGGTCGCCGCTCTGGTCAACGCGGCGACAGCCGAATTCGGCCCGATCGACCTGTTCTGCGCGAACGCCGGGGTGGCCGTCGGTGGCTCGGAGGCCGCGCCGGCCAAGAACTGGGATCTCGCCTGGCAGGTGAATGTGATGTCGCACGTGCATGCCGCCGATGTCCTCCTGCCCGAGTGGTTGGCTCGCGGCGCAGGTCGGCTGATCACGACGGTGTCCGCCGCGGGCCTGCTGACCATGCTCGGTTCGGCGCCGTACTCGGTGACCAAGCACGCAGCGCTGGCCTTTTCGGAGTGGTTGCGCGCAACCTACTCTCATCGCGGCATCGTGGTGCAGGCGCTGTGTCCGCAGGGCGTTCGCACTCCGCTGTTCTCCGCCAGCGGTCGACTGGGCGAGGCGGTGATGGGTGCCGGCGCGCTGCAGCCCGGGCAGGTGGCCGACATGGTCGCGGCGGCGCTCGCCGACGACCGCTTCCTGATCCTGCCGCACCCCGAGGTCGCCGACTATGCGGTCAGGCGCGCCACCGACCCGGACCGTTGGCTGGCCGGGATGAACCGCCTGCAACAGTCGCTGGAAATCGGGGACCTGCTGTGACCGCCGCCGCGGCCACCGACGGAACAGCGGGCGGTGACGCCGGTCTCGACCTCCAACGCCTCACCGACTACCTGTGCGACCACCGACCCGATCTGTTCGACGGCCCGCTGACCGGCCGGCTGCTGGCCGGTGGACGGTCGAACCTCACCTACGCCGTCAGCGACGGCAGCCGGTCGCTGGTGCTCCGCCGTCCGCCGCTCGGGCACGTGCAGGCGTCGGCGCACGACATGAGCCGCGAGTACCGAGTCATCTCCGCGCTCGGCGCCACCACGGTGCCGGTGCCCGCCACGGAGCTGCTCTGTACCGATCCTGACGTGCTGGGCGCGCCGTTCTACCTGATGGAGCTCAGTCCCGGGCTGGCCTGCCGACGCTCTGCGGACGTCATGGCTCTGGGCCCGGACAGCCTGCGCCGGTTGGTGTTCGACCTCGTCGACACGTTGGTCACCCTGCACCAGGTGGACCCGACCCAGGTCGGCCTGGCCGATCTGGGCAAGGCTGCCGGTTTCAACACCCGGCAGCTGCGCACCTGGCGGCGGCAGCTGGACGGGGTACGCAGCCGCGACCTGCCGGGTATCGACGAACTCGCCGATCGGCTCGCCCGCGACATCCCGGACGGCCCCGGCGGCCTGGTGCACGGTGACTACCGGCTGGACAACGTGCTGATCGACGGGCCCGCAGGCGGGGAGCGCATCACGGCGGTGCTGGACTGGGAGATGTCCACGCTCGGCGATCCACTGTCGGATCTGGCCCTGCTACTGCTCTACGCCGACCAACCGCTGCTGATCAGCGAGGACGGTCGCCCGGCGGCGATCAGTGCCGTCCGCGGCTACCCGTCGGCTGGCGAAGTGGTGGCCAGGTATGCGGCGCGCTCGGGCCGGGACGTGTCGAACCTGATCTGGTACAGCGGCTTTGCCGCGTTCAAGCTGGCCGTCGTACTGGAGGGCGTGCACTTCCGCTTCCAGCACGGCGCCACCCTGGGCGGCGGTTTCGACGGCATCGCGGAGATGGTGCCGCCGCTGGTGGATCGCGGGCTCCGTACCCTGGCCGGCGTCCGAGAAGAACAGGAGCGATGATGGAATTCGGTTATGACGAGGTCACCCGGGACTACCAGGACCGGCTGCTGACGTTCATGGACGCCCACGTCTATCCGGCCGAGCCGGTATTCGCTGCGGAACAGGCTGCGCGGCAAGGTGAGTGGGGCCCGCCACCGGTGATTGCCCAGCTGCAGCAGGCGGCGCGCGCACTCGGGTTGTGGAACCTGTTCCTGCCCGGCCGGTTCGGCGCCGGCCTGACCAATCTCCAGTACGCGCCGCTGGCCGAGATCACCGGTCGCAGCCCGTCGCTCGCGCCGATCGCGTTGAATTGCGCCGCACCGGACACCGGCAACATGGAGGTGCTGGCCGAGTTCGGAACATCAGAGCAGCAACAGCTCTGGTTGGAACCGTTGCTGGACGGCCGGATTCGATCGGCCTTCGCGATGACCGAGCCGGACGTCGCTTCGTCGGACGCCACCAACATCGCGACCAGCGTGGTCCGGGACGGCGACGACTACGTCGTCAACGGGCACAAGTTCTACATCTCCGGTGCGATGGACCCGAAGTGCGCGATCTTCATCCTGATGGGAAAGACGGACCCGACGGCCGAGCGGCACAAGCAGCAGACCCAGGTGCTCGTGCCGCGGGACACCCCCGGCGTCCGGGTGCTGCGCGGCATGCACGTAATGGGGTATGACGACGCCGACCACGGCGGCCACGCCGACATCGAGTTCGTCGACGTCCGGGTGCCGGTGGCGAACCGGATCGGTGCGGAGGGTACAGGTTTCGCTATCTCCCAGGCACGACTGGGTCCAGGCCGGATTCACCACTGCATGCGATTGATCGGGATGGCGGAGCGGGCCGTCGAGCTGATGTGCCGGCGGGTCGCCTCCAGGGTCGCCTTTGGCAAGCCGCTGGCCGAGCAGGGGGTCATCGGTGAGTGGATCGCCGACAGCCGGGTGGAGATCGAGCAGCTGCGCCTGCTGGTGCTCAAGACCGCCTGGTTGATGGATACCGTCGGCAACCAGGGCGCGCACACCGAGATCCAGTCGATCAAGATCGCGGCGCCGAAGACTGTCGGCACCATCATCGACCGGGCCATGCAGGCGCACGGCGCCGCCGGCGTCAGCCAGGACACGCCGTTGGCCGCGCTGTGGGCGGCTGCCCGCACGATCCGGCTGGCGGACGGGCCGGACGAGGTGCATCGCCGGTCGCTGGCCCGCCGGGAACTCAAGAAGTACCAGACCACGCAATCCCCGAGCCCGCTGAGCAGGAGCACACCGTGACCAGATTCGACGGACGCGTCGCCGTGATCACCGGCGCCGCACAGGGTATCGGCGCGGCGACCGCGACACTGCTGGCGGCACAGGGGGCCTCGATCGTCGTCGCCGACCTGACCGCCGAGCGGGCAACTGGCACGGTGGAGGCGATCACCGCTGCGGGCGGGTCCGCCCTCGCTGTGGGCTGCGATGTGGCCGACGGGGATTCCGTGCAGGCGATGGTGGCGGCGGCGCTGGACCGGTTCGGCTCGCTGGACATCCTCGTCAACAACGCGGGTATCACCCGGGACAACCTGCTCTACAAGATGGGCCGGCCCGACCGGGACGCGGTCATCTCCACCAACCTCACCGGCATCTTCCTGTGCTGCCAGGCTGCCTCGGTGCCGATGGTGGCCGCGAAGTACGGCAGGATCGTCAGCCTGTCCAGCCGGTCCGCGCTGGGCAACCGCGGCCAGGTCAACTACGCCGCGGCCAAGGCCGGCGTGCAGGGCATCACCGCCACCCTGGCCATCGAACTGGGTCCGTACAACATCAACGTCAACGCCGTCGCCCCCGGCTACATCGCCACGGCGATGACCGACGCGACCGCGCAGCGGGTCGGCTTCGACCCGGCCGAGTTCCAGCAGCTGGCTGCAGAGCAGACACCGCTGCGACGGGTCGGCCAGCCGTCGGAGGTCGCCTCCGTGATCGCCTTTCTGGCCAGCGACGAGGCGTCCTACGTCTCCGGGCAGACTCTGTATATCAATGGCGGCGCCCGGTAGACCACGCGCCATTTTCACCTGCATCCACGAATCGCATCGATCGGAGTTCACATCATGGATTTCTCGCTGTCCGACGAAGAGCGTGCCGTCCGCGACACGGCCCGGGATTTCCTCCGCAAGGAAGTCATGCCGATGGAATCCGAGGTCTTGCGCCGGGAACGGGCCGGGCAGCCGGGGCTGCAGGCAGACGAGTTGGAAGAGCTGCAGCACAAGGCGAAGGCGTTCGGGTTCTGGGGGCTGTCGACGCCCGAGGAATACGGCGGGATGAACCTGCCGGCGGTGATGCAGGCCTTGATCGCGCAGGAGCTGGGCCGCACCTTCGTACCGTTCCGGTTCGGCGGCGAGGCCGACAACATCCTGTACTACGCGAATGACGAGCAACGCAACGAATACCTGCTGCCGACCATTTCCGGCGCCCGGCATTCCTGCTTCGCGATCACCGAGCCCGGCGCCGGATCGGACGCTGCGAACATCCGGCTGTCGGCGGTGCAGGACGGCGACGACTGGGTGCTCAATGGCGAGAAGACCTTCATCACGGGCGGCAACGAAGCCGATTTCGCCATCGTGGTGGCGGTGAACGACAAGGAGCTCGGCCCGCGCCGCGGCGGCACCACCGCATTCCTGGTGGACCGGGCGATGGGCTGGACGTCCGAGCCGATCCGGACCATGGGCGAGGGCGGCCCGGCGGCACTGGTGTTCGACCAGGTGCGGGTGCCCTCGCGGAACATCCTGGGCGAGATCGGCCAGGGCTTCGAGCTGGGCATGAAGTGGATCGGCAAAGGCCGGTACCTGATCCCGGCCGGAGCGCTGGGTACCGCCGAACGCGCCCTTCAGATGGCGATCGACCAGGCCAACACCCGGGTGACGTTCGGCAAGCCGATCGGCGAGAACCAGGCCATCGCCTGGATGATCGCCGACTCGGAGACCGAGCTCGAGGCCGCGCGGTGGCTGGTGATGCGGGCGGCGTGGACGGTCGACCAGGGCGCCGACCCCCGGCACTCGTCGTCGATGGCCAAGCTGTACGGCGCGAACATGGTGAACCGGGTCATCGACCGGGTGATGCAGATCCACGGCGGAATGGGCTACACCCGCGAACTGCCGATCGAGCGGTGGTACCGGCAGGTCCGGCTCTACCGCATCTACGAGGGCACCGACGAGATGCAGCGGCTGATCCTGTCCCGCGACCTGCTGCGCGGCTACACCAAGATCGGCGGCCACCTCGCGTGAGCGAGAGCATCGAGGCAAGGAGTCTCAGCGCGGCGCGCCCCCGGTCCGCGACAAGCGTCCGAGCAACGCGCAGGTCGTCCAGACATCACGTGCGACTGCTGCACGCGTTGCCCGGACGTCGCGGTGGTTGCTCGGACGGGACGCCGGCCGACAAGGGCGCCTGCGCCTGGACAAGCCGATGAGCGCTGCAACCGAAGGCGTTCAGCAATGAGAACGTTCTCCAGCGCGGCGGAGCTCACCGCGGCCATCGGCGAGCCGCTCGGGCCCGGCGAGCCGTTCCTGGTCGACCAGGAGCGGATCCAGGCATTCGCCGACGCCACCGACGACCACCAGTGGATTCACCTGGACGAGCAGCGGGCCGCGGCCGGGCCGTTCGGCGTCCGGATCGCGCACGGCTTCCTGACGCTCTCGCTGCTGCCGGTGCTGGTCCGCGGGCTGTACCGGCTCGAGGGCGCCACCATGGCGGTCAACTACGGCCTCAACAAGGTGCGGTTCCCGGCGCCGCTGCGCAGCGGCAGCGCCGTCCGCGCGCTGGCGGTGATCACCGAGGTCGCCCCGGTCGGCGACCGGATCGTGCAGATGGTCGCCACCGTGACGGTGACCGCCGACAGCGGCGCCGACGGGGTCCCGGCAGCCAAGCCCTGCTGCGTTGCCGAGTCGGTGAGTCGGCTGAGCTTCTAGCGGTGCGGAAGCGACGGAGAAAGTTCTTGACTGTGTCGCGACACCAACTCCTGTTGTCGTCACGACAACTAGTGGACCAGCAGCTGACGATGTTCGAACTCCGAGCCGAGTAGATAATTCGTGGTGACCGTGATGCGGTCTGGGCGACGTGGACAGATCCGGACAGGTTCCCGAGTG
>CAXSEW010000252.1:0-6391 GCA_964236185.1 uncultured Nakamurella sp.
TTGCCCGCCCTGCTGGATGAGGTCGGGCAGCAGCACACCGCGGTCCCAGACGATGGTGTCCGCGCACGGGTTGTAGGAGGCGTTGACCTCGTGGTAGAGCGACCGCCCGCAGACTGTCTGGCCGCGGACCTTCGAGTCGTAGGAGATCAATTGCCTGGCGGGGGTGAATGCGACCCCGAAATCCTGCTGGAAGCTGTCGCCGTAGAACGTGTAGAGGTCGGCGATGGTGTTCTTGGCGAGCGTGTCGGCGGTCGAAGAGCCGGCGTTCTTGACGGTGATCTCGGCCGGCGCCACCCCGACCTTGGGCCCGGACGGTCCGGGCGTCGGCGGCGCACCGGCGCTGTCGCCGGCGCCCACCTTGACCGCGGTCCCGGCGATGCTGCCGGCACAGCCGGAAAGCAGCACCACGGCGGTGAGGGTGGCCAGTAGTCGCCGGATGCTCACGGTCACGCCCGGACTCCCTCGTGTTGCCGATCGGTCGAGGCCTCGCGTCGGCCGGAGCGCCGGCACACCGGCCCCATGACCGCCAAAGCTACCGGCAGCAGCGGCGACCGGTGGGCGGACTGCGAAGAGCGGCCACGGACCAGGCCCCGGCGGTCAGCGACGCGGCCCAGGTGTGGTCAGAGAGAGGGCCCCGGCCAATCGAGGGTCGGCCGGGGCCTCTCTGTGCGGCGCCGGACCCGAGGGGGACGCAACGATGCGCCCGGCCCGCGGATGTCAGGGTGACACCTGAACCCGCTCGACTCCTGGCAGCTGCTGCGCCGGGAGACCCGGACGCCGCGCTGCGGTCGTCGAGCGGCCGCTCACCGCCCCGAAAGCGCCAGACAGAACCCGCTCCGGCGTCACTTCCGGAGGAAGCGGGCCCGGCCAGCGTTGTGCACGCCGCTGGATTCCCGCCGATGTCGTGTCCTGGCCTTCGGTTCACTGTGGATTCCCGCGGGCCGCATCCTCGGCGGCGCTGCCGACAGACGGCCGACCGGCAGAAAACCGTTGTGTACCACCCATCCTGTCCGCGGCCCGACAGCAGTCAAGGGTTTGCCGATTCGGAATCGATCATGACCCAGGCACAGCGCGCGGCGGCCGGGTCAGTGGTGCAGCGAGAGGTGGCGGGCCGCAATGGTGTCCCGGGCCGTCGCCACCGACAGTGCGACCGCATCCACGAGGTGTCGCCCGGATCCACCGAGCCACCATCGCATACCGAAGAATCGGCCGGCACCGACAGCGGTGTTGACCGCGAGGATGGCGACCAGACCGGCCAGGCCGCTGGCGTCGGCCAGTTGGGCCAGCACGACGGAGGTGATGCCCAGTCCGGCCAGCGAGGTGACGAAGGCAACCGTCTGGTCGGAGCCGCTGTGCTCGTGCTCGTGAACCTGGAAGGTGAGCGCCCGATGGAACCGGTTGGTGACCACGGTGGACAGGAACCAGGAGACGGCCGATGCGAACTGTGCGCCGATGACGGCTGCGAGCACCGCGTACAGGCCGAGCTGGAGACCGGTGCCGGCACTACCGATGACCGTGAACCGCGAGCCCTGTCGGGTCAGTGAGGCCGCGGGAGCGGCCGCAGACGACTGGGGATTGGTGGACAGGGACTGCGTCATGACGTGAAGTGTCGTTTCTTGTTCGGTGATGGGGCTGTTCGACTGCTGTGCCGTAGCTGTGACCATCGCGTCCCGGGTGACGGCGGGCGCGGCTTCGGTCGATGCCACAGGGTCGGAGGTCGTCATCGCATCGGTCATCGGGAGGGGGTCGGTCATCGGGAGCGGATTGGCCGTCGGGACCAGGTTCGTGGGCCGGCGCAGTCGGCTCAGTGGGCAGCTGGTCCTGCGCAAGGATGGGTGCGTGCTCCCCCTCCTCGATACCCGCGTGACTTTCCCTTCCGGCGGCCTGACGGCAGCAGCGGAAGTCCTCGCGGTGGTGGACCTGACCGAATCCGGGCGGACCGGTGTGGTCACGGACGTCTCGCCGTTCCATCCGGTGGACCAGGCATGGCCGGACCAGGGTCCCGACGTCGGCACCATCGCCTTCGGCGACGGGGAGGCCGAGGTCGTCGACACAGTTCTGGGAGCCACATCAGGTGCGAACTTGCTGAGTGCACCTAATATTCCGGTCCGTCGCGGGGAGCCGGGATGGGCGTTCGTGGTGATCCACGTCGTGCCGTCCGACGGTCGGCTGCCGGTGGTCGGGCAACAGGTGGAACTGCGCGTGGAACCGGCGCAGCGGGTCGCCGTGAGCATCGGCCACACCGCCTGCCATCTGGCAGCGCTGGCTCTCAACGCCGCGCTGGCCGACCGCTGGCGCAAGCCGATCCAGTCGGACGGGCTCGGTCACCCGAACTTCGACAGCGCGGCGCTGGTTGCCTCCGCAATCAGGCCGTTCGGTGCGGTCGACACCTACCGGATCGGAAAGTCGTTGCGCAAGAGAGGCTTCGACGTGGCTGGACTGCATCTCGACCAGGTGACGGAAACCGCAAACAGGAAGCTCGCGGATTGGGTGGCGGCCGGCGTATCGATCGCCATCGAGTCGGACGGACCCGGTCTGACCGACCGCCGCAGCTGGGTGTGCCGGCTGCCGGACGGCGTCGAGCGGATCCCCTGCGGCGGGACCCACCCGACGTCGCTGGCTGGGGTAACGGCCATCGACGTCCGGCTCCAGCTGGCCGACGCCGAGTTGATCATGGAGACGAAGGTCACTCCGGGGTGAGCTACCCGGGTGGCTGCGCTCAACTGGAGATCGGGTCGGCGACCTCCTCGGCAGCCGCCATCACGCGCAGGATGTTCCGGCTGGTCAAGCCGGTGAGGTCGGCATCGCTCCAGCCCCGGTCGGCCAGCTCCGCCAGCAGCGCCGGGTAGGTGGAGACGTCCTCGAGTCCGACCGGTAGCTGGCTCACGCCGTCGAAGTCGCCGCCGAGGCCGATGTGGTCGGCTCCGGCGACTTCGCGGGCGTGGTCGAGATGATCGGCCACGTCGGTCAGGGTTGCCACCGGCTCAGGGTGCTCGTCCGCCCACTGGCGGAGCGCCACGAGCGCGGACGGATTCGCAGGTTCCCCGGCGTCCTGACTGAACACCGCGTCGGCCGGAAGGCCCAGCTCCCGACGCCGGGCGTCCTGCGCGGCCGACCAGTCGGCACACGGCTGCGAGACGAAGCAGGGCACGAACGTGACCATCTGCACCCCGCCGCCGACGGCCATGGTCGACAGCACGTCGTCCGGCACGTCCCGGACGTGGTCGGTCACCGCCCGGCATGACGAGTGCGAGAAGATCACCGGCGCGCGGGACGTTGCCAGCGCATCCCGCATGGTGCTCGGGGCGACGTGCGACAGGTCGACCAGCATGCCGAGGCGGTTCATCTCCAGCACCACCTCACGACCGAACGGCGCCAACCCGCCGGCCGCCGGCACGTCGGCGGCGGCGTCGGCCCACGCGACCCCGTCCAGCAGCGGATTCTGGTTGTGGGTGGGTGTCATGTACCCGACGCCCAGGCTGCGCAGCGCCCGCAGGACGGCCAGCGAGCCGGCGATGCTGTGGCCGCCCTCGGCGCCCATCAGCGCGGCGATCCGGCCGGATGCCATCACCGCGCGGACCTCCGCGGCCGTGCGGGCCCGACCGAAATGCTCTGGGTAACGCGCCAGAATCGCTGTCACACAGTCGATCTGCTCCAGTACGGCGACCACCGCCTCGGCCGGCTCCAAAGTGCCGGGCACGTAGACGGAGAAGAACTGCGCGCCGACACCACCGGTCCGCAGCCGCGGGATATCGGTGTGCAGCCGGGGTTGGTGCTCCGCGATGTCGAGGGCGTCCAGGTCGTAGTGGACCTGCTTGAGCAGTGCCCAGGCGATGTCGTTGTGGCCGTCGAGCACCGGGTGCTCGGCGAGCAGGGCGGCGATGCGTTCGGTGGTGCCTGGCGACATGGTGCCCGGGGTGGTCATCGACTCATCTTCGCAAGCCGCGACGCCGCCTCGTCGATGAGGCCGTCGCGCTTGCAGAAGGCGAACCGCACGAAGTGCTTGCCGTCGGCCGGGTCGTCATGGAAGACCTCCTGCGGAACGGCCACCACGCCGGCCAGCCGCGGAAGGTCGAGGCAGAACGCCATGCCGTCCACCGGACGACCGAGACCGGTTGTCAGCTCTGTGATGTCGGTGACGACGAAGTAGGTTCCCTGCGGCCGGTGGACCGTGAACCCGGCCGTTGCCAGACCCTCGCAGAGCCGGTCCCGCTTGGCCTGCAGGCCGTCCCGCATCGCCGTCACCCACGCCATCTCGTGCTGCAGCGCGTAAGCGATGGCCGGCTGGAACGGCGCTCCGCCCACGAAGGTGAGGAACTGCTTCGCGGCCCGCACCGCGGCGACCAGCTCGGCCGGACCGCAGGCCCAGCCGATCTTCCAGCCGGTGGCGTTGAAGGTCTTGCCGGAACTGGAGATGGTGATGGTCCGCTCCGCCATGCCGGGCAGGGTGGCGATCGGGACGTGGTCGATGTCGTCGAAGGTGAGGTACTCGTACACCTCGTCGGTGACCACGATCAGGTCGTGGGCGATTGCCAGCTCGGCGATACCGGTCAGTTCTGCTCTGGTCAGCACCGTCCCGGTGGGGTTGTGCGGCGTGTTGAGCAGCAGCATCTTCGTCCGAGGCGTGATGGCGGCAGCAAATTCGGCGAGGTCCAGCGCGAACCGGCCGGTCGAGTCGGGCCGTAAAGGCACCGAGACGTGCCGGGCGCCGGACATCGCGACGACGGCGGGGTAGGAGTCGTAGTGCGGTTCCAGCATCACCACCTCGTCGCCGGTCTGCACCAGCGCGATCATGGCGGCGGCGACCGCCTCGGTGGCGCCGACGGTCACCAGCACCTCGGTCTCCGGGTCGAAGCGCTGGCCGTGGTCGAGCAGTCTGCGCTCGGCGATGGCGAGCCGCAGTTCAAGGATGCCCGGCCCCGGCGGGTACTGATTCTGGCCGGCGCCGATCGCGCGCTGGGCTGCCTCGAGCATGGCCGGTGGACCGTCGGTGTCGGGGAAGCCCTGCCCGAGATTGATGGCGCCGGTCGCAGTCGCGAGCGCCGACATCTCGGCGAAGATCGTCGTGCGGAACGGTTGCAGTGCTGGCACCAGTGGCATGCCTGCATTCCTACCGCACACCGCCGACAGCGCCTGGGGTCGGTGAGAATGAGCCGATGACCACCGCGCAGGTGCTGACGCCCGCCGACCAGGAGCGCCGTCGCCGCCTCAACCAGATGAAGATCTTCGCCACCGCCATGCTCGGGCTGATGGCGGTGATTTTCGTGGTCGCCTTCGTACTGCAGGACCGGCACCCGTGGCTCGGTTATGTCCGAGCGGCCGCCGAAGCCGGCATGGTCGGGGCAGTCGCCGACTGGTTCGCCGTGACGGCGCTGTTCCGCCACCCGCTGGGCCTGCCGATCCCGCACACCGCGATCATTCCGACCCGCAAGGACGCCATCGGGTCGTCGCTGTCCGAGTTCGTCGCCACCAACTTCCTGTCCGAGGAGCTGATCCGGCAGAAGCTCGCGCAGTTCCAGCTCGCCACCCGAGCCGGCAACTTCCTCGCCTCGCCGGAGGGCGCGGGCCGGATCACCGCCGAACTGGCCACTGCGGTCAAGGGCATCTCGAACGTGCTGAAGGACGACGAGGTCGCCGGCCTGCTGGAGACGCTGGCCCGTCGGAAGATCGCCGAGACCAAGGTCGGGCCGCCGCTGGGCCGCATCGCCGGCGAGGTGTTCGCCCTCGGCGAGCACCATGCGCTGGTCGACTTCCTGGTCGAGCGGATCCACACCTGGATCTCCGACAACTACGCCCTGGTGTCCCGGGTGGTCTCGCAGCGGGCGCCGTCCTGGTCACCGAAGTTCTTCGACGGCATGATCGCCGACCGGATCTACCGCGAGGTGGAGGCGTTCACGCTGGCTGTCAGGGACGACCCGGACCACCAGATGCGGATCGCCCTGGACACGTTCCTGGCCGAGTTCGCCGCCGATCTGCAGCACGACCCGGACACCATCGCGAAGGCCGAGGCGATCAAGGAACGCATCATGGAGAACGACCAGGTGCGGGTACTGGCCGCCGGTGCCTGGCGCTCCATCAAGGAAACCCTGCTCGCCGCCGCCGACGACCCGGATTCGCCGCTGCGCCGGTCGGCACTCGACGGGTTGATGTCGTTCGGCCGCCGACTTTCCGAAGGCGGCCCGACCGCTGCGAAGGTGGACGGTTGGGCGGCGGACGCCGCCGGCTACCTGGCGCGCAATCACGCGCGCAGCATCACCGGGATCATCGACGAGACCATCGCCCGGTGGGACGGCGAGGCCACCAGCCGCAAGATCGAGTTGCAGGTCGGCCGAGACCTGCAGTTCATCCGGATCAACGGCACCGTCGTCGGCGCCCTGGCGGGTCTGGTCAT
>CAXSEW010000253.1:0-6390 GCA_964236185.1 uncultured Nakamurella sp.
AAGCGTGGCGGCCGCGTCTGGATCAACATCTACCCGGACCGTCCACTGACCAAGAAGCCGGCCGAAACCCGCATGGGTTCCGGCAAGGGTTCGCCGGAATGGTGGGTGGCCAATGTCAAGCCGGGCCGGGTGCTGTTCGAGATGAGCTACCCGACCGAGGCCATCGCCCGCGAGGCCCTGCGCCGCGCGATCCACAAGCTGCCCATGAAGTGCCGCATCGTCACTCGCGAAGGAGGGGAATCCTGATGGCTACCGCTGATACGACCAAGGCCAACGGCCTGCGCGAGCTCGGCGCCGAGGAGCTGGTTTCCCGACTCCGCGAGGCCAAGGAGGAGCTGTTCAACCTCCGGTTCCAGATGGCAACCGGCCAGATGGACAACAACCGCCGGCTGCGCACGGTCCGGCACGACATCGCGCGGATCTACACGGTCATGCGCGAACGCGAACTGGGTCTCTCAACCGGACCCGATGGATCCACTGAAGAGGGTGCCGCATGAGCGAGCAGAGTGAAACGTCCGTGACCGAAACGCCGGTCACCGCAACGGCTACCGAAGCTAGAGCGATCGTGCGCGGCGACCGCAAGGTCCGCGAGGGCCTGGTCGTCTCCGACAAGATGGAGAAGACCATCGTCGTCGAGCTGGAGGACCGGGTGAAGCACCCGCGCTACTCCAAGGTCATCCGCCGCACCTCCAAGGTGAAGGCGCACGACGCCGAAGGCCTGGCCGGCATCGGCGACCGGGTACTGCTGTCGGAGACCCGGCCGATGTCCGCCACCAAGCGGTGGCGTCTCGTCGAGGTCGTCGAGAAGGCCAAGTAGCACATCCACCACAGTGCGGCCAGCCGGTACAGACCGGCCGCAACAGGACAGCAAGAAATGGGACCTGCGGTGTCATCACCGCTTTTCCCAGGGGATCCGGTCGGAAATCGGAGCTCCGAACAGCAAGTCCAAGAGTCGCGTGACGCTCTCGATCAATCGGGACTCACGCATTCGCGAAGGTTGGGATTGACGTGATTCAGCAGGAGTCCAGGCTCCGCGTCGCCGATAACACCGGCGCCAAGGAAATCCTGTGCATCCGGGTACTCGGCGGCTCCGGCCGACGGTACGCCGGCATCGGCGACATCATCGTCGCCACGGTCAAGGACGCGATCCCCGGTGCGGGAGTGAAGAAGGGTGACGTCGTCAAGGCGGTCATCGTGCGCACCGTCAAGGAGCGTCGTCGTCCGGACGGTTCGTACATCAAGTTCGACGAGAACGCAGCCGTTCTGCTCAAGGGCGACGGCGACCCCCGCGGCACTCGCATCTTCGGGCCGGTCGGCCGCGAGCTGCGCGACAAGAAGTACATGAAGATCATCTCGCTGGCCCCGGAGGTGCTGTAGCCATGGCTATGAAGGTGAAGAAGGGCGACACCGTCCTGGTCATCGCCGGCAAGGACAAGGGCGCCAAGGGCAAGGTCATCCAGGCCTACCCCGATCGCAACCGCGTGCTGGTCGAGGGCATCAACCGGATCAAGAAGCACACCAAGGTTTCCACCACCCAGCGGGGTGCGAAGTCCGGTGGCATCGTGACCCAGGAAGCCGCGATCCACATCTCCAACGTGATGGTCGTCGATGGCGACAACAAGCCGACCAAGATAGGAAAGCGTACTGATGTGACAGGTGACGAGGTCCGCCGGGTCCGCGTCGCCCGTCGGAGCGGTAAGGACCTCTGATGACGACCATCGAAACCGAAGCCACGTCGACCACGAAGACGTCGCCGCGCCTCAAGCTGCGCTACGCCAGTGAGATCAAGCCGGCGCTGCACCAGCAGTTCTCCTACGGCAATGTCATGCAGATCCCCGGTGTCGTCAAGGTCGTCGTCAACATGGGTGTCGGCGAGGCCGCGCGTGACGCGAAGCTGATCGAGGGCGCTGTCCGCGACCTCGCGCTGATCACTGGGCAGAAGCCCGAAGTGAAGAAGGCCCGCAAATCCATCGCCCAGTTCAAGCTGCGCGAAGGAATGCCGATCGGCGCAAAGGTCACCTTGCGCAACGACCGCATGTGGGAGTTCCTGGACCGGCTCGTCACCATTGCGCTGCCGCGTATCCGTGACTTCCGCGGCCTGTCGCCGAAGCAGTTCGACGGCAACGGCAACTACACGTTCGGTCTGAACGAGCAGTCGATGTTCCACGAGATCGACATCGACCGGATCGATCGTCCCCGCGGCATGGACATCACCGTCGTGACCACGGCCACCACCGATGACGAAGGACGGGCGCTGCTGCGGCTCCTGGGCTTCCCGTTCAAGGAGATCTGACCATGGCGAAGACCGCTCTGATCATGAAGTCTCGGCGCAAGCCGAAGTTCGCCGTGCGCGGCTACACGCGCTGCAACCGGTGCGGTCGTCCGCATTCGGTCTACAAGAAGTTCGGCCTGTGCCGCATCTGCCTCCGCGAGATGGCACACGCCGGCGAGCTTCCCGGCATCACCAAGTCGAGCTGGTAGCGCTTCTCCACCAGCTCGGACGCCGGTGGGCCGCTTGTCACAGCATCACCTAGTCGAGCTGGTAAGCAAGTCCCGCCCGGTTCCAGGACCAGGCGATATGCCTTAGAATGGCACCAGCAAGACCAGGAGAACTACCGGGATTTCCTCCCGGCAAGCTCCTGGTCTTTTGGTGCGTAGTACGCACCTGCACCAGCCGGAACGCATCCGTCCCGGCACACCCCGCGCCCACGGCGGCGCGCGACATCGCCACAGGCCCGCCCGCACACCGCGGCACGGGAACCAGACGAGAGAGGCACCACCTTCCATGGTCATGACAGACCCGGTAGCGGACTTCCTCACCCGGATCCGCAACGCCAACTCCGCCTACCACGACGAGGTGGTGATGCCCTTCTCGAAGCTGAAGGGAAACATCGCCGACATCCTCGTCAAGGAGGGCTACATCGGCTCCTGGACCACCAAGGACGCCACCGTCGGCAAGTCGCTCGTCGTCACGCTCAAATACGGCCCGAACCGTGAGCGCTCGATCGCCGGCGTCCGCCGCATCTCCAAGCCCGGCCTGCGCATCTACGCGCGGTCCACCGAGTTGCCGAAGGTTCTCGGCGGTCTCGGCGTCGCCATCATCTCGACCTCGACCGGTCTGCTGACCGACCGGCAGGCCGCCAAGAAGAAGGTGGGCGGGGAAGTTCTCGCCTACGTCTGGTAAGGGATCACACCTCATGTCGCGAATCGGAAGACTGCCGATCCCAGTTCCTGCTGGGGTCGACGTGACGATCGACGGTGCCGTCGTGACGGTCAAGGGACCCAAGGGCACCCTGTCCCACTCGGTGGTCGAGCCAATCGCCATTGCAAAAGGAGACGACGGCACTCTCGCCGTCACCCGACCGGACGACCAGCGGGACTCCAAGTCCCGCCACGGTCTCACCCGGACCCTGGTCAACAACATGGTGATCGGCGTGACCGCCGGTTATTCCAAGCCGATGGAAATCGTCGGCGTCGGCTACCGCGTCGCCGCAGAAGGCCGTGACCTGGTGTTCGCACTGGGCTACTCGCACCCGGTGCCGGTCAAGGCGCCGGAGGGCATCAATTTCACCGTCGAGTCACCGATCCGGTTCCGGATCGAGGGCATCGACAAGCAGTTGGTCGGCGAGGTCGCCGCCAACATCCGTAAGTTGCGCAAGCCTGACCCGTACAAGGGCAAGGGCGTGCGGTACGCCGGCGAGGTCGTGCGGCGCAAGGTCGGAAAGACGGGTAAGTGATGGCAGCCAACGTTTCCCAGAAGCGCGCCCAGGCGCGTACGAGGCGGCACTTCCGTCTGCGCAAGAAGGTCGCCGGCACCTCCGCACGGCCACGCCTGGTCGTCACCCGGTCCTCGCGGCACATCGCCGTCCAGGTCGTGGACGATTCGGTCGGCCAGACCGTGGCGTCGGCGTCGACCCTGGAGGCGGACCTGCGTGCTGCCGACGGCGACAAGAGCGCCAAGGCGAAGCTTGTCGGCGCGCTGGTGGCCGAGCGGGCGAAGGCCGCCGGGGTGTCTTCGGTCGTTTTTGATAGAGGCGGCGACAAGTACCACGGCCGCATCGCGGCACTGGCCGACGGCGCTCGCAGCGCCGGGCTGGAGTTCTGACATGCGCTTCACGAACGAATCTGCAATCGAGAGGGACATCTGATGCCCGGACAAGCTAGGCAGGGCGGCGGCGGTTATGGGGGCGCCGGCGGCGCACAGGGCGGCCAGGCAGGCGGCAATCGTGACGGCCGCGGCGGTCGCGATCGCCGCGATGGCGGACGCCGTGACGCACCGGTGGAGAAGAACCCGCTGTTGGAGCGCATCGTCGTCACCAACCGGGTA
Source organism: uncultured Nakamurella sp. (assembly GCA_964236185.1). Taxonomy (GTDB): domain Bacteria; phylum Actinomycetota; class Actinomycetes; order Mycobacteriales; family Nakamurellaceae; genus Nakamurella. Next base: position 4,328 of record CAXSEW010000253.1, read on the forward strand.
GCCAAGGTCGTCAAGGGCGGGCGTCGGTTCTCCTTCACCGCTCTCGTCGTCGTCGGCGATGGTGACGGCACCGTCGGCGTCGGTTACGGCAAGGCCAAGGAAATCCCGGCCGCCATCGCCAAGGGCGTGGAAGAGGCGAAGAAGAACCAGTTCAAGGTTCCGCGCATCGCCGCCACCATCCCGCACCCGATCCAGGGTGAGGCTGCGGCCGGCGTTGTGCTGCTCCGTCCGGCCAGCCCGGGTACCGGCGTCATCGCCGGTGGTCCGGTGCGTGCCGTGCTGGAGTGCGCCGGTATCCACGACGTGCTGTCCAAGTCGCTCGGCTCGGACAATCCGATCAACATCGTGCACGCGACGGTGGCAGCGCTCAAGGGTCTGATGCGTCCCGAGGAGATCGCGGCCCGCCGCGGTCTGCCGATCGAGGACGTCGCTCCGGCTGCCATGCTGCGCGCTCGCGCAGGGCAGGGTGTGTGACCCCATGGCTGTTTCTGATTCCGGCAAGCAACTGCGCATCACCCAGGTCCGCTCGACGATCGGCAACAAGCCGAACGCCCGTGAGTCGGTGCGGTCCCTGGGTCTGAAGAAGATTCACCAGGTGGTGACGGTCCCGGACAACGCCGTGAACCGTGGCTACCTCAAGTCCGCCAGGCATCTGCTGACGGTCGAATTCGTCAAGGTCAGTGAGGCAGGTGAAACCGCATGACGATTAAGGTCCATCACCTCCGCCCCGCCCCGGGTGCGAAGACGGCCAAGACCCGAGTGGGTCGAGGCGAGGGTTCCAAAGGCAAGACGGCGGGCCGCGGTACCAAGGGCACCGGCGCTCGTAAGAACATGCCCGCCGGCTTCGAAGGTGGCAACCTGCCCCTGCACATGCGGCTCCCGAAGCTCAAGGGCTTCAAGAACCGCTTCCGGGTGGAGTTCCAGGTCGTCAACGTCGGCCAGATCGCGACGCTGTTCCCGCAGGGCGGGACGATCGGCATCACCGAGTTGGTCGAAGCCGGCGCGGTGCGGGCCAATCAGCTGGTCAAGGTGCTCGGTGACGGCGACCTGAACGGCGTCGTCGTCAACGTCACGGCGAACGCCTTCTCCGGTGCCGCCAAGGAAAAGATCAGCACCGCCGGAGGGTCCACCACCGCTGTCTGATCTGCACCACCGATCGGCACCGCCCCACCTGTTGCGCCCATGGCGGAACCGTTGGTCAGCTTTTTCCCGTTCCCCCGGTATTCCTGCCGCTTCGTCATCGACGAGCCTGGACCCGGGGGATCGGTGCGTTACAGTCTGTGCATCGAGGAGCACGTCGCTGCCCCTGGCGGCCTCGCCGGTCGGGCGAGCTGACCCGCGGCGCGTCTCCCGGTCATACTCGTAGTGCTCATTCGTACGACACAGACTGCTCGATCCGGCTAGACCCAGTGCCGACCGGCCATTGGGGCGTGAGATATCGCCGCCGCGTCCTGCTCGCAGGGCCGGTGACGACAGGAGGACCATTGCTCGCCGCATTCGTCACGGCGCTGAAGACACCGGACCTGCGCAAGAAGATTTTGTTCACGCTTGCCATGGTCGCGGTGTACCGGCTCGGGGCCACGCTGCCCTCGCCCGGTGTCGACTACAAGATCGTCAACGCCTGCGCCTCCGGTTCCGACAGCTCGCTGAACACCGTGCTGAACCTGTTCTCGGGCGGCGCGCTGCTCAAACTCAGCATCTTTGCGCTCGGCATCATGCCGTACATCACCGCGTCGATCATCGTGCAACTGCTCACCGTGGTGATCCCGCGGTTCGAGCAGCTGAAGAAGCAGGGCCAGCCCGGCCAGGCCAAGATGACGCAGTACACCCGCTACCTGACCATCGGCCTCGGCATCCTGCAGGCCACCGCATTCGTGGCGCTCGCCATCAACGGCGGACTGCTCACGCAGTCCTCCAGCTGCCCGGACCCGAAGGCCGTCATCCCGGACACCAGCGCCTTCACGCTGATCGTCCTGGTGCTCACCATGACGGCCGGCACCGCCGCCATCATGTGGATGGGCGAGCTGATCACGGACCGCGGCATCGGCAACGGCATGTCCATC
>CAXSEW010000254.1:0-6390 GCA_964236185.1 uncultured Nakamurella sp.
TGAGCGCGGCCGTGTGCGGGGCCAGCACCACGTTCGGCAGGTCCCACAGCGGCGAGTCTGCCGGCAGCGGTTCGACGGCCGTGACATCGAGGTAGGCGGAGCCAAGGCGGCCGCTGACCAGGCCGGCGATGAGCGCCAGTTCGTCGATCACCGTGCCGCGTCCGACGTTGACGATGACGGCGCCAGGCTTGGTCGCCGCGATCAGGTCGGCGTCGTACAGGCCGGTGGTGGCGTCGGTACCGGGCAGGGTGAAGACGATGGCGTCGGCGCGTCCCACCAGTTGGGTCAGCGCGTCGGTCGGGTGCACCTCGTCGACGAATTCCACCGGGGCAGGAGTCCGCTTCACGCCCAGCACGGTCGCGCCCAGCACTTTGAGCAGTTCTGCGATGCGGAGGCCGATGCCACCCAGACCGACGACCAGCACGGTCTGCTCCGACACCTGCTTCATCGCCCAGCGCGATCCCCACTCGTGACCGGCCTTCAGCGCCTGCAGGCGCGCCAGATCCTTGGCCCCGGCCAGTACGCCGAACAGGGCGAACTCGGCGAGGTTGCCGCCGTGCACGCCGGCGGAGGTGGTGAAGACGACCCGCTCCAGGTCAGCCGCCGGCAACCCGGCAGCCTTCACCGATGCGCCGCCGCCGGCGGCCATCGTCTGCACCCACTTCAGTCGCGGGTTCGCCTGGACAGCGGTGGCCAGCAGCTGCGCGTCCACGTCCGGGATGCCGTAGAGCACGTCGGCCCTGCTCAGCAGTTCCTCGAAGGCCTGTTGCTGCTCCGGCGTGCGCCGGTAGTCGGGGTCACCGGAGTGGTCACCCGGATAGAGCTGGGGCGGCAGCAGACCGTCGTCCACCAACAGTTCGACCCGGGGGTCGACATCGGTGATCACGCGCCGCAGCTCGGCGGCGAGCGGCGTGGCGAGGACGACGGTCACTGGGTCGGAGTCGGTATGGCTGGTCACCGGACGACAATACGAAAGACCCCCGGCGCGCTGGACAGCGCACCGGGGGTCTTTCGTCGAACGAGCTGGCCGAGCTGGATCAGCGGGCGTGGTACCCGGAGCGGGCCGGCCGCTCGTTGCCCGGGCCGGACCGCCGCGGGCCGGAGGACGCGCCGGCGGAGGCCGGGGTGGTGTCCAACTGGATCTTCAGTGACTGGCCGCTGACCTTGGCGTTGGAGATGCGACCGAACGCCGCGGGCGACATGTGCCCGCCGATCTCGACCAGGGAGTACGTGTCGAAGATGTCGATGCGGCCGAGATCGCGGCCGGTGAGGCCGCCCTCTGCGGTGATGGCCCCGACGATGCCCGCCGGGCGCACGCCGTGGGCGTGGCCCACCGCGACCCGGTAGCGAGGGCCGGCCGGTGCCGCGTCGCGCTTGCGCGGGCGGTCCGGGCGGTTGGTCTCGGCGCGAGAGTTCGTGAAGTCATCGCGACCGCCGCGTGAGTCGCGCGAATCCCGGGGATCACCGCGGCGGGCGCTGTACTCGCCGCCGCGCTCGGGCCGCTCGGCTGCGAACGATGCGGTCGACTGCTTGGCAGCCACCACGCCGTCGTCGCCGGCAGCCAGCGCAAGCAGGGTGGCGGCCAGTTCGGCAGCGGTCAGGTCCTGCTGCGACAGGAACGTCGCCACAGCCTGCTTGTAGTGGTCCAGCCGGCCGACGGCGAGCCGCTCGGCCGCGGAGTCCAGCACCTTGGATGCCTTGTGCGCAGCCACATCGGCGGCGGTCGGCGGGGTGATCTGCTCGAGCGTGGTCCTGGTGTAACGCTCGATCAGCCGTAGTCGGCTCATCTCGCGGGGGGTGAAGAAGGTGAGCGCCTCGCCGCTGCGTCCTGCGCGGCCGGTCCGGCCGATGCGGTGGGTGTAGGACTCGACCTCGCCCGGGGCGTCGAAGTTGACGACCAGATCGATGCGGTCCACGTCCAGCCCGCGGGCGGCGACGTCGGTGGCGACCAGCACGTCCAGCTTGCCGGTACGCAGCCGGTCGATGATCCGCTCGCGTTCCTTCTGTGCCACGTCACCGTTGATGGCGGCGGCGGAAACGCCGCGCGCGATCAGTTCGGCGCCGACCTCGTCGCAGGCACCCTTGGTGCGAACGAACACGATGGTCGCGTCGCCTTCGGAGACCTGCAGGATGCGGGCCAGCGCGTCGACCTTCTCGCGGAACGGCACCACGGCATAGGTCTGCCGGATGCTGACTGTGTTGCCGGCCTTCTTGGCGACGGTGATGTCGACAGGGCTGTTCATGTGGCGCTGGGCCACCGCGCGGATGGCGGACGGCATGGTCGCCGAGAACAGCGCCGTCTGCCGGTCCTTGGGCGCGTCCCGCAGGATGCGGTCGACATCCTCGGCGAAGCCCATGCGCAGCATCTCGTCGGCTTCGTCCAGGACCAGGAAGCGAATGCCGGTGAGGTCGAGGGTGCCGCGCTCGAGGTGGTCGATGATGCGGCCGGGGGTGCCGACGACGACCTGGGCGCCCATCTTCAGCGCCTGCTTCTGCGGCAGGAAGCTCGACCCGCCGTAGACGGGAACCACGGTCAGCTTCGGCATGTACTCGGCGAAGGTGCCGATCGCCTCCGCGACCTGCATCGCCAGCTCGCGGGTCGGGGTGAGCACGAGGGCCTGGACCTGGCGGAGCGAGGGATCGATGGACGCCAGCAGAGGTAGGCCGAAGGCAGCGGTCTTGCCGGTGCCGGTCTGTGCCACACCGGTGATGTCCCTGCCCGACAGCAGCGGCGGGATGGCCTGCTCCTGGATCTCGGACGGGACGGTGAATCCCAGGTTCTTCACCGCGCGCAGGAGAGCGGACGGCAGGTGCAGGTCTTCGAAGCCGAACGGCGCGGTAGCCGCATCCTGCTCGAATTCGGTGAAGTCGGTGTCGTCCCGCGTGTCGACCTGCATGCTGTCCGGCGTGTCGGGTGTATTCGAGGCCGCAGCGGCGGTGTCGGCGGTGTCGGAGCGTTCGACCGCGAGGTCGAGTTCGTCGTCCAGGATCGATTCAGAGTCGGAGGGAAGGTGGGCAGCAACGGGTGCCATGGTGGCCAATCACTTCGAGGCTGGAGCTGTGCGGAACCAGCCCGGTTGGCCGGGTTCCGGTCGCAGCCATCGATTGATGTGACATCCCGGCGAAATTTCCACCGCTTCGAAAGCGCGCGACACACTCCAAGAACTTGATCAGCTTAGCCCATCTGGTCGCCACCGGCCGGTGAGCTCCCGCACAGGACCAGCGGGAATATCGTCATCCCAGGCCGGGTCGCTGTCGAATTCTGTCGCCGCCGCCCGTCTTGGTGGCAGGAGTCGACCGGCTCCGTCGTCGGCCGGCGCAGTGCAACCAACCGGCCCAGGTCAGGAGGAAACCGCCATGCCCAAGTATTTTCTGTCCATCGTCGAGGAAGAGTCGGCCTACGCCGAACACGGTGTCGCGAACTTCGACGACGTGATGAAGGCCCACCAGGAGTTCAGCGCCGCCGTCAAGCAGGCCGGAGCCAGCATCGAATCCGGCGAGGCGCTGCAGCCGGTGGCGACGGCCACCTTCCTGCGGGGCACCCGCACCGGCGGCGTCAGCGCGGTCGACAACCCGTTGCCCGAGGCGAAGGAGGTGGTCGGCGGCTACTACCTGATCGACGCGCCGGACGACGCCGTGGCGCTGCACCTGGCGAAGCTGTGCCCGGCACCCTACGGCTACATCGAACTGCGCCCGATCTGGGACATGACCTGATCCCACCCGACGTCGCGGCGGCCGCCGCGCAGGCCCGCCGGGAACTGTCCGGCCGGGTGCTGGCAGCGACGCTGCGGTCGGTCCGCGATCTGGACATCGCCGAGGAGTCCACGGCGGACGCGTTCCTGTTGGCATTGCAGAGCTGGCCGGACAGCGGTATCCCGACGTCGATCGAAGCGTGGCTGATCACCGCGGCTCGGCGGCGGGCGATCGACCGGGTGCGCCGGGCGCAGGTGGCCCGGCGAGCTCTGGTGACGCTGGCCGGCGGCTGGTCGGGGGTGACCGGCGGGACCGACGCGGTCGCTGAGGCGGCCATCATCGGCGACGACGACCTGCGGATGGTTGTGCTCTGCTGCGACCCGCAGCTGGCGGCGGCCGACCAGGTGGCGTTGACGCTTCGCCTCGCCTGCGGCGTGAGCACCGCCGGCATCGCGGCCGCCCATCAGGTCCCGACGGCGACGATGGCCGCGAGGCTGACCCGGGCCAAGGCCAAGCTGGCCGCCGCCGGCCCGCGGTTGGACCTGCCCGACGACGCGACCGTCGACGAGCGGTTGCCGGCGGTCGCCCTGGTGGTGCACCTGGCCTTCACCCTCGGGCACACCGCCGGCGACGGAACCGAGCTCACCGACGAGGACCTCGGCGACCGGGCGCAGTACCTGGCCGGCGTGCTGCACGCCCTGCGCCCGCGGTCGGCGTCGCTCACGGCGTTGCTGGCGCTGATCCTGCTGACCAGGGCGCGCTTCGGCGGGCGGTTCGGGCCGGCCGGTGCACAGCTGACCCTGGCCGAGGCCGACCGCAGCCGGTGGGACCACCGGTCGATCCGGCGCGGGCTGGAGCTGCTGGCCGGCCTGGCGCCACCGGCCGGCGATCCGGCCGGCCCCGACGATCCAATGGTGCTGCAGGCGGCCATTGCCGCCGAGCACAGCCGCTCGGCCTCGTTCCAGGACACCGACTGGGCGCAGCTGGTCTCCCTCTATTCCAGGTTGCTGCGCGTCGACCCGTCACCAGGCTTTGCACTCGGGCGGTGCGTGGCCCTGTCGTACCTGTCCGGCCCGGCAGCGGGTCTGGCCGATCTGGACGAGGTGTTGGCCCTGGGCATGCTCCGTCGCTACCCGTATGCCGCGGCGGCGAGGGCGCAGCTGCTGGACCGCCTCGGTCGGGCCGAGGAGTCGAGGCAGTACTGGCGGCAGGCGGCGGCGCTCGCCCGGACCACCGCCGAACGCGCGTACTTCGAGCTGCGGGCCGGCCGTGCCGGATGGCGGCCGGCCGGTGGCTAGCGGGACCTGGCCTGCAGCTTGGCATTCCGGACGTGGGCGGCGACGTCGGCCAACCGCTGCGCCCGGGTCTGGGCGCCGGGCTTGGCCAGCCAGTTGACGTACGCCAGCTGGTCGTCGTGCCGGAGGCCGGTGAAAACCGACTGCGCCTCGGGGTCCGCGGCCAGCGCGTCCTCCATGTCCTGCGGAACCGCCACACCGTTGTCGGTGATCATCATCGATCTCCTCTGCATGCCTGCCTGCCCGGGCATCGTCGCCCGCACATGCCGAGAGTGTGCGCTGGGAGTATCGGTCGCTGCAACGGCCGGGCCGGCGTCCCCGGAAACCGTGCCGGGCCGGGTGAAGGCGCACCGTAGGATCGGACGGGCCCGATCGGCCCGCCGGTCGGAGTCGATCCCACCCGCGACCTCGAAGGACTGCCTGTGCTCCGCGACCGTCTTGCCGGCTCCCTGCGTCTGTCCGACGCGCCCTCCGACGGAGCGGACGACGGCGGTAGCAACCAGGTGACGCTGGCCGGCTGGGTCGCCCGACGGCGGGACCACGGCGGCGTGATCTTCATCGACCTCCGCGACTCCAGCGGAGTGGTCCAGGTTGTTTTTCGGGAAGGCGAGATCCTGGACCAGGCCCACCGGCTGCGCAGCGAGTTCTGCGTGCAGGTCACCGGGGTGGTCGAGGCCCGGCCCTCAGGCATGGACAACCCGGAGCTCGCCACCGGCGCCGTGGAGGTCAACGCCTCGGTGCTGACCGTGCTGAGCGAGGCCGCGCCGCTGCCGTTCCAGATCGAGTCGGACGCCGACATCGGCGAGGAGACCCGCCTGAAGTACCGGTATCTGGATCTGCGCCGGTCCGGTCCGGCCGCCGCGCTGCGGCTCCGCTCGGCCGTCAACCGCGCCGCCCGCACCGTGCTCGACCAGCACGACTTCGTCGAGATCGAGACCCCGACGCTGACCCGGTCGACACCCGAGGGCGCCCGCGACTTCCTCGTGCCCGCCCGGTTGCGCCCCGGTTCCTGGTACGCGCTGCCGCAGTCGCCGCAGCTGTTCAAACAGCTGCTGATGGTGGCCGGGATGGAGCGCTACTACCAGATTGCCCGCTGCTACCGGGACGAGGACTTCCGCGCCGACCGGCAGCCGGAGTTCACCCAGCTGGACATCGAGATGAGCTTCGTCGACACCGAGGACGTCATCGAGCTGTCCGAGGCGATCCTGACGGCGCTGTGGGCGCTGGTCGGGTACGCGGTGCCGACCCCGATCCCCCGGATGACCTACACCGACGCGATGGACCGCTACGGCAGCGACAAGCCCGACCTCCGTTTCGCCGTCGAGATCACCGAGCTCACGGACCACTTCGCGGCGACGCCGTTCCGGGTGTTCCAGGCGCCCTACGTCGGGGCGGTCGTGAT
>CAXSEW010000255.1:0-6328 GCA_964236185.1 uncultured Nakamurella sp.
ACCCCGATCACCGGCATGTCCAGCCGGCCGGCCAGGGCCAACTGGTAGATCGCCGGGATCAACTTCTTTCGAACCAGATCGCCGGTGGCACCGAAAAGCACCACCGCGTCGGCGCGGACCTGCATATCTCTCCCTGTGGTCGGTAACTGGGCTCGCGGGTCCACGTTGCTGTCGCCGCGAACACCTGCGGCGGATCGCCGACTACACGTCGGCGAGAGAATGCTTGGACTTGCGGATGTACACCGTGTAGGTCACGGTGAAACAAATGGCGTAGAAGATGATGAACGCGATGTAGGCCGCATTGGCCGATCTGGTCGCCAGGAACGACTGCCGGAAGGCCAGGTTGACCAACACGCCGCCGAATGCGCCGATGGAGCCGGCCACCCCGATCAGCGCGCCGGACAGCTTCTGCGCCTCGATCGTCTCGGTGTCGAAGTTCGCGCCGGAGGCAATACGGCCGGCGGCTTTCGCCCGGAAGATCGCCGGGATCATCTTGTAGACCGATCCGTTACCCAGCCCGGACAGGATGAACAGCGCGATGAACCCGATCAGGTAGAGCGGCAGCGACTTGGCAAGCGCCGCAGCAAGAACCAGTGAGGCACCCAGCGCCATGGCGATGAAGTTGACGGCGCTCACCTTGGAGCCGCCGAACCGATCGGCCAGTTTGCCGCCGTACGGACGTATCAACGAGCCGAGCAGCGGACCGAGGAAAGTCAGGTAGGCCGCCTTCACCGGTGTCGAGAACGTGCCCTTGAACTGCACCTGCAGCACCTGGCCGAAGGCGAAGCCGAAGCCGATGAACGAGCCGAAGGTACCGATGTACAGCAACGCGATGATCCAGGTATGACCGTCCCGGCAGACCCGCCGCATGGCACCCTTGGCGTTCGAGGCCACCGTCAGGTTGTCCATCGTGAAGGAGGCACCGATCGCCACCAGCACGATGATCGGGATGTAGACGGCGACCATCACCCGGGGGTGCGTGGCACCCGCGGTCGCCAGCACCAAGAGCCCGACGAGCTGGACGACCGCGACGCCGAGATTGCCGCCGCCGGCATTCAATCCCAGAGCCCAGCCCTTGAGTCGCTGCGGATAGAACGCATTGATGTTCGTCATCGACGACGCGAAGTTTCCGCCGCCGACGCCGGCCACCGCCGCGGCGATGATCAAGGTCGAATAGGAGACGCCCGGCTTCAGGACGATGGCGATGAAAATGGTCGGCAGCAGCAGGAGCAGTGCGCTGACGATGGTGAAATTTCGCCCGCCGAATTTCGCAACGGCGAAGGTGTACGGCAGCCGCAGCACCGCTCCCACCAGAGTGGGAACTGCTGTCAACAGGAACTTTCCGGCCGGATCGATGTGGTAGACCGGCCCCAGGAACAGCACCAGCACCGACCAGAGACTCCAGACGGAGAAGCCGACATGCTCGGTGAGCACCGAGAACCATAGGTTGCGGCGGGCGATCTTGTCGCCGCCGTTGTTCCAGAAGTCCAGGTCTTCCGGACGCCAATCGGTGATCCATCGTTTGCCGCGAGCGGCGGCGGTCGTTGTGGTGGCGAGCGAGGTATCGGTGCTGGAACTCACGGTAAACTCCTTGGCATCGGCGGAGGAATTCTTCGGTCAAGCTATGTGCGTGCGATTTCACGGCGGTGCGGGCCGCTTTCCCAACTTGTAACGATGTGCGCACAACGTGCCGCTGGGGACGTGAGGTCGGATGGCGGTCAGCGGATGCCCGGACGGACCGACGGCGAAGGCCGCCACTTCCCCGATGACGACGACCGCTGATCGAGCCAGAGTCGATGTGACGGTTCGATACACCCCGGCAGCCCGAAATGATCTCCAGCAGCGGGCGAGCACGATAGAGCCAAGCTGCAGCAGATCGTGCGCCGGTAGCGGCGATCGAAGCAGATCCGTTCACGGGGACCGTCAAGCCGGAGATGCTGGGGCAATCTCACGGGCTTGTGGTCGCGACGAATCGATCAGGAGCACCGGCTCGTCCACCGGTCAGGGTGGTCAAAATGCCGTCGCCTCCATCGGGGCGAACCACATCTCGCGTGCCTTGGATCCCCCCGACGACCCGACGATCCACCGGGGTCTCCATCAGATCCATCAACCGTCCGGCCTTCGCGAACCCGACCCGCAGCCTGCGCTGCAGCATCGACGTCGAACCCAGCTGCGAGGTCACCACCAGATAGGCGGACGCGACGGAGCAAGGTCTTCCCGGGAATGGTGTCACCTTGGACGCATCCGTCACGTGCGTCCCAGAGTTCACTCCTGTTACAACGTTTGCCCTCAGCTCACCCCGCTGACAGGTGCTCCCAGAGGAACCCGGTGGCGTCCAGCGGTCCGACGGTCCGGCCGGCCGTCGCTCCCGCACCCGGCCAGCTGTGATCCAGGCCGGTGACGACGTCGCTGATCACCCGGAGGCCGCCGGCGCATGCCCAGCTGGTCAAGGTCGCCCTCCCGACGCTGTCGACGATGGGACGGGCCGGGCAACGCGCGGCGGCCCGGAACGGAGCCAGCGATTCGGTGAGGGCCGGAATGGCAAATCCGCTCGGGCTGCCGCCTCCGCTGATCGGGATGCTGAGGTCCGCCGTCCCATGGACGGCGACCACCGTCAGCGGGCCCGGTGCCCGGCACTCGGTGAGCAGGGCGCCGGCAACCACCCCCAGCCCGGACAGCTCGCCGGGGCGCCGGCAGGCCCAGGCGTAGGCGAGTATGCCGCCGTTGGAATAGCCGACCGCATACACCGCGGGCCCTACCTGATCGGTGCCGCGGAGCGCGGTCACCAGCGCATGAAGGAAGCCGACGTCATCAGTGCCGAGCTCGTTCGCCGGAGCGCAGCACAGCCCGCCGTTCCAGGTGTCCTGGAAGCCGTCCAGCAGACCCTCGGGGTACACCACCACGAGGTGGTTGCGCTCCGCGATCGCGTCCCAGCCGAAGAACGACTCCATCTGGGCGGCCGTCGTGGCTGCCGGATGCAGCACCACGAGCAGCTTCGCGCCGGCGACCGCCGTCACCGGGTGGTGCACGATGGCCGTCCGAAGGCCGTCAGGGGTCGTCATCGACACGATGCGGGTGACGTCCCGGTCCGTGACGCCCGCTGACGTCGCGGCAGTCTTCGACGTCGGGCTTGCAGCGGTGGGAAGAGCAGAGGGCCGGGCCATCGGCTCCCCCGCCACCAAGCCGTCCGAGCACCCGCCGGCCAACAGTGCCAACAGCGCCAGCAACACCGACAGCATCACGCCGGGTACCGGGCGGCGGCGGCTCCATATTCGAAGTCTTCGTGCTCGGCCGGTGAGGGTCACGTCGTACGTCGCCGCTCCCGGGTGATGGCGTAGCCGGCCGCCAGCAGTGCGATCACCCCGACCCCGAGCCCGATCGAACCGACGACCGTGCCGGTGTTGCTCGTACCCGCGGGAACGGGAGCGACCTCCGTCCCCGGTGCGACGGCGTCGGCACCCTCATCGGCACCGGCGGCGGCCAGGGTCAGCGTGGGAGCGGGGAACTCCGGCTCCGGAGCGCCGGCGACCGGCGTCTGGATCCAGCTCACCACACTTTTGTCGGCGTAGGTCTGCAACGCCTTGAATACCAACTGCTTTGCCTTTGGCAACGGGTCGGCCAGGATCTGGAACTCTTCGAACTCGCCGGACTTGGTGCCGCCGGCGGTGGCGGTCCAGGTGACCCGGCTGACGATCTCGGACACGGCGTTACCGTCCTCGTCGGTGATCTTGGTGGCCGGAGCCGCGGTGGTGATCTTGTAGCTCCAGCCCGGCTGCGGCTTGACCGACACCGACGGAATGGGCGTGTCGGCGGGGAGCGCGATCTCCACCTTGACGGTCGGCACGTCCTTTTCCGTGGGCACCCGGAAGGTCAGCACCGCCTCCTCGCCCTGGGTGGCGTCGGGCGCGGTGATCTCCACGTGAGCCGACGCCAGCCCGGCCAGTGGCCCGAGCAGCAGTGCAGCGGCGAGCGAGCTGACGACGAGCAGACGAGGGCTTCGCATGATGTCTCCTGACGTTCTCGGGGGCGGTCAGCGGATGCGGACGGTGAAAAGGTTGGTGCTGGTGTCGATGTCGCTGGTCTGGGTGTCGATCGCCAACTGCCAGGTGCCGACGTCGGGCAACTGGACGTGGCGAAGGGAGTAGTGCCCGGCAGCGGTGCGCACCAGGGTCACCGGGACGACGGTCCCGCCGCTCTGGAGCGTCCAGCGGCCGGTCACCTGCACCACATCGGCTGCCTTGCCGGTCGCGGCGGCGTAACTCACGCTCATGTCGTTCAGGCCCACCCGCGCCGGGGTCACCTCGACCCGCAGCTGCAGGTCGCCGGTCACGGTCGCGGCGCCGGAGAAGACCGGGAAGTACGACTCGCGCGCCGGCGTGGTGGAGACCAGCACAGCGGTGACCGCAAGGACGACGACGGCCAGGGCGCCTTCGACCAGGACGGTGCGCCGGAGCAGCCTGGCCAGCGGGGCGGTGGCGACCTCGGCCACCGGCACAGTGGTGAGCACCGCACCCGGCTGCAGAAGTACACCGGTCGGACGTCCCGATCCACCTGTCGGGAGCGGGGTGTCGATCCGTTCCGGCACCGCGGCGGCGGGCCGGTAGCGCCGGTGGATCCGGGCACGGCCCATCGCGCCGAACACCAGGATGACGGCGACCAGCGCGACCTTGATCAGCAGCAGCCGGCCGTAGCCCGTAGTGGTGATCGCACCCCATTCACGGACCTCCCGCCAGGCGGCGAAGGTGCCGGTGACGACCAACAACGCCACGCAGCACTCCGCGTAGCGCGACCACCTCGGCAGAATCCGGGCCAGTGCGGCGGGCGGCCGGCGCAGCAGCACGGCGGCCAGCAGGATCAGACCGCCGATCCACGCCGAGGCCGCGGCCAGATGCAGCACGTCGGCCGGGAAGGCCAGGCCGGCCAGGTCGCCGGAGCCGGCATGCCCGACGGCCGAGGTACTGGCCAGCAGCCCCAGACCGAGGACCGCCGCGGCCGCCGTGCGGAGCCGGCGGCGGCGGGCGATGCCGACCAGCACCACCGCGGTCCCGGCCAGCAGAACCAATCGGACCAGGCTCGTGACGCCGAAGCGGGTGGGCAGGACCAGCGCGATCAGCTCCGGGTCGAAGGTGTAGTAGAGGCCCAGGCCCTGGGAATACGGGCCTTGCATCAACAGACCACCGACGGTGCCCGCCGCGGACGTGGCCCAGCCGATCCACAACATTCGCCGGACCGCTGCAACGCCGGCGCCGCCCGGCCACAGGACGAACACGAACAGTCCCCCGCCGACCAACAGCACGAGCCCGGCGTAGAACACCAGACGCGAAACGGAGAGCAGGTTCTCGGCAGCGGAGCCGCCGTTCGCCTGCTCGGCCTCCGCCGCGGCGGCGGCGTCGACGTCGCCGCTCACCGTCTTGACGCTGAAGGTGGTGGCCCCGAAGACGGAATGCGTGTCGGCGCTGAGCACCCGCCACAGGACGGTGTAAGTGCCGGGAGCCAGCCCGGACGGCAGCCGGTCGACGACGACGCGGCCGCCGTCGCTCTGGCTGATGTCCCCCGAGTCGACCCGTGAACCGTTCGGCGCCAACACTTTCACCGAGCCGGCCGAGACACCGACCGGCTGGTCGTACCGAAGGGTGACGGTGGCCGGCCCCTGGTCCATCAGGGTCCCGTCCGACGGTGTCGATTCCAGCAGTGTGGCGTGCGCCGATGCCGGTATCGCCGGCACCACCATCAGCAACGTGATCAGCAGACCGAGTACGGCCGAGACCGACAACCGCCTGGCCGCGGGCCGACGCGCCATGTTCAGGTCATCTCCTTGAGCATCTGTTGCGCCAGCGCGATCTGCGCCTGGTTGTCCGTCACGAGCTGCTGCGCCAGCGCTTTCGCCTGCGGGTTCACGCAGTTCGCCACGGTCGCCCGGGCAACGGCCAGCGCGGCCTTGTCGTCGGCGACGAGCACCTGCAGGTACTTGATGTCGAACGCCTTGCCCGACAGCTTGGTCAGGCTGGCGGCGTTGTCGGCGCCGCTCGAGTCGTCGCCGCCGTGATCGTGGCCCGAGGCCGCCGACGGATCGGTGGAGGGCACCGGCTGCCCCCACGCCTTCGCCATCGCCGCCATCTTCAGGTAGTTCGGTGACATCACGGCATCGACCTCGGTGGCCAGCGCCTTCACCGCCGCCGTGCCGGCCCGGGTCGGGGCAAGTTCCGCCAGCTGGCTGGCAACCGCGAAATGCGGCACCATCCAGCTGATGAAGGCGGTGTCCCAGCCGTTGTAGGTGACCGCGATGCCGTCGATCGCCGTCACTCCGGTGGGATCGGCGGCGACGCAG
>CAXSEW010000256.1:0-6321 GCA_964236185.1 uncultured Nakamurella sp.
GAACTTCTCCAGGCCCTCGTCCTCGAGGACCTGCACGACGTCGTCGTAGTCGATGCCCGCGTCCTGGACGGCGGTGCGCACGGCGACGAGATCCGTCGCTTCCGACACCACCTCGAACACGTCGCCGGCGTCGGCGACCTCCTCGGCGCCGGCGTCCAGCACCGCCATCAGCAGGTCGTCCTCGGACAGGTCGCCGGCCTTGGGCACGGTCACCAGGCCCTTGCGATTGAACAGGTACGACACCGATCCCGGGTCGGCCATGTTCCCGCCGTTGCGGGTCACGGCGACGCGCACCTCGCTGGCGGCCCGGTTCTTGTTGTCCGTGAGGCACTCGATCATCATGGCCACCCCGTTGGGCCCGTACCCCTCATAGGTGATCGACTGGTAGTCCGCGCCACCGGCCTCCGCGCCGGAGCCGCGCTTGACCGCCCGATTGATGTTGTCGATCGGCACCGAGGTCTTCTTGGCCTTCTGGATCGCGTCCCACAGCGTCGGGTTGCCGTCCGGGTCGCCGCCGCCCATCCGCGCCGCCACCTCGATGTTCTTGATCAACTTGGCGAACGCCTTGCTCCGCTTGGCGTCCTTGGCCGCCTTCTGGTGCTTGGTGGTCGCCCATTTGGAGTGGCCGCTCATGTCGCGAAGTACTCCTTGCCGCATCGGTGCGGGCGGCCGAACCGGCCGCCCCGAGGAAAATCGAAATGCGCGGTCGGGGAAGCTGGTCCGCCGGCCGAACGGAGGAAATCCTACGTCGCCGGAGACGGCGTCGTTGGTGCTCGACCGCCGCTGACGGTGAACCTGGGCAGCAGTACGTGCAGCAGCGGCCCGATACCCAGGGCGTACACCACCGTCCCGACGCCCAGTTTTCCACCGAACAGCGCGCCGATCACCAGCACGCCGAGTTCCAGGCAGGTCCGCACCACCCGCACCGAGCCGATCCCGCGAGCCACCAGCCCGGTCATCAGCCCGTCCCGCGGCCCGGGGCCGAGGCCCGCACCGATGTACAGCGCGCCGGCGAGGGCGTTGCCCAGCACGGCAACGACCAGCAGACCGATCCGGACGGCCAGGTTGTCGGTCGCCGGGACGAGGGCCAGGGTGGCGTCGGTGGTCCAACCGACCATCGCGGCATTGAGCAGGGTGCCCACCCCCGGCCGCTGTCGCAGCGGGATCCAGGCCAGCAGCACCACCACCGACACCACCGTGATGACGGTGCCGTAGGAGACGTCGACCCACTTCGTCACCACGCGGGTGAGCCCCTGGTGGAACACGTCCCACGGATCGAGACCGAGGACGGCCCGCACCATCAGGCCCATGGTGAAGCCGTAGAGCAGCAGACCGCCGATCAGCTGGGTGAACCGGCGCGGCCGCCGGTCGGGCGGGACGGAACCGAGCCACGACAGCGGGCTGCGGCGAGTGGTGGACCGGGACGAGGAACGCATTCGGCCATCCTCGCCCACCATTGGCCTGGACTTCCATAGCCACTTGAGGAAAAGTGGCCTGCATGTCCGAGCCGGTTCTACGACTGACGGCGGCCGCCCTGGCCCGCCGGCTGGGTCCGCCGCCGGGCGGGTCCGGACCCGCCTACCGCCTGCTGGCGCACCGCATCCGCAGCGCCGTCCTGGACGGCCGGCTGGCTTCCGGGTCGGGACTGCCCAGCGAACGGGAGCTGGGCGTCGGGCTGTCCCTGTCCAGGACCACGGTCGCGGCTGCCTACGCGCTGCTGCGCGACGACGGTTGGCTCGAGTCCCGGCGGGGTTCCGGTAGCCGGCTGCGGCTGCCTGGCATCAGCAGTGCCGACCCGGTGCGCCCCGCGGGCGGTATCGGCCCGGCCGGGCTGTTCGGTCGACCGGCGCCGAGCGTGCCGGACACGATCGACCTGACCGTCGCCTCGCTGCCCGCACCCGCCGACGCTCTGCGCAGGGCCGCCGAGGCGGCGGTGGAGGACCTGCCGCGTTACGCCACGGCCGACGGATATGCACCGTTCGGCTTGCCCGTCCTGCGTCAGGCGATCGCCGACCACTACACCGCCGCGGGGCTGCCCACCTCGGCCGACCAGATCCTGGTCACCAACGGCGCACAGCACGGGTTCAGCCTTGCGCTGCACGAATTGTCGGCGCCCGGCGACCGGGTGTTGGTGGAGTGCCCGACGTATCCCGTGGCACTGGACGCCATCCGCGCCGCCGGCCGGGTACCGGATCCGGTCGGGCTGCCCGGCCCGGATGCCGGGGCGGCCGCGGACGCGCCGTGGGACGTGGAGCTGATCGCCGCCGTGCTCCGGCAGACCGCACCCCGGCTGGCCTACCTGATGCCGGACTTCCAGAACCCGACCGGGGCGCTGATGGACGCCGACACCAGGGCGTCCATCGTCCGCAGTGCCCGGGCAGCAGGAACGGTGCTGCTGGTGGACGAAAGCCTGCGGGACGTGCCCTTTCCCTCCTGCCCGCCGCTGCCGCCCCACCTCGCCGGGTGCGGGTCACCGGGGACCGTGCTGTCGCTGGGGTCGCTGTCCAAGGCGGTGTGGGGCGGGCTGCGGGTGGGGTGGGTCCGCGGGGCACCGGCCCTGATCAACCGACTCGCCGTCGCCCGGGCGCTCGGCGACATGGCCGGTCCTGTTCTCGAGCAATTGATCGCCGTGTACTTCCTGGCCGACCCATGGCCGGGGCTCGAGGTGCAGCGGCGCCGGCTGGCCGATGGCGCCGCCGTGCTGACCGCGGCGCTCGCCGCCCAACTGCCGGACTGGCAGGTGAGCAGGCCGCTGGGCGGCGCGAGCCTCTGGGTGGCGCTGCCCGGGCCGTGGGCGTCCGCGCTGGCCGGCCTCGCGCCGTCGGTCGGCGTGCGCATCGCACCCGGGCCTCGTTTCGGCCCTGACGGCACGCTCGAGTCCTACCTGCGGCTGCCCTTCACCGCCCCGACGGACACGCTGGTGGCCGGCGTTCGTCGGCTGGCCGCGATTGCGCCGCAGGCGGCCGGTGCGGTCCGCGCCGAACTGCCGGGATGGCTGGCCTGAACGTCCGACCGACCGGACTGCTGTCGGTCAGCTCACCGTCAGCTGGGCGCTCTGCGGCGCCAGCGCGATCCAGGTGACGCCGGGCTTGAACGGCAACGGGGAACCGGCCGCGTCGGCGTAGCTGAACGGGTCGGTCGGCGCCGCCCGCTTCCACGTCCCCGGAATCGCGTGGCCGTCGCGGAACAGCGTGACGGTGCCCGAGCCGACCGTCCTGCTCAGGTAGGACGGTGATCCGACCGAGTCGACGGTGCCGTCCGGCTCGTCCACCACGTGCTGCACCAGCACGTTGTCCGCCTGCTCCGGCCGGCCCTGGTAGTCGAACACCTCGTTGCCGCCGCGGGTGCGCACGAATCGTCCGGACCGGAAGGAGAAGTCGACGCCGCCGGCCTGCATCACCAGGTGGATGGTGGCGACGGCGGGGCCCGCGGCGACCAGCGGGCTGGTGGCGGCGAAGTCGAAACCGACGTACCGGGCCGGCGACAACCCGGTGGCGGTGGCGGCGATCTTCTCCAGGTCTGCGTGCAGGTTGTAGGTGCCGTGCGCCACCGGCGAGCGGAAGTAGGCGCCGGTGAGCGCGGACGTGTCCACGACCGAGGTGGCGCGCAGCGCCGCCATCGGCCCACCCGCACCGCCGGCGAAGACCAGCGCCGGCCGGCCGAACACCGGCAGCAGCTGGGCGTCGGTGGAGCGCACGCTGCGGACCGGGCCGACCTCGTCCGGCAGGGTGGTGTGGAATACCGCGATCAATCTGGTCAGACCACCCTCGACCTGCTCGACGAAGACCACGTCCGCGTCGGCCACCCCGAACTGGCGCACCCCGAAGTAGGTGTTGTCGATCTTCACCGCGATCACCGGGTGGGTGTTCGGCAGCCCGCCGGTCAGCGGGTCGACCGTCGGCACGGCCGGGTCGACCGTCGGCACGGCGGGATACACCGCGGGCGCCGGCCCGGCCGCGGTCAGGCGGACCGAGGACGCCGGCGGTCGGGCCGACGGGCGGCCAGGGGTCCCCGGTAGCGATGCCGGGAACGGGAACCTCGCCGCGGACGAGCCGGCGGCGGCCGATGTCGAGCCGGCGAAGGTGCTCGCCGCCGATGTCGGGCGGGCGACGGACGGACCGGTCTGCCCGGCACTGCCGCAGCCGCCGAGCACCAGCATGCCGACGATGATCACGGCTGGGAGCCGGGCGACGCGCATGTCTCACCGTAAGCGGGCCAACACACTGCGACGGGTCAACCCGCCGGGCTGCGACGGTCCGAGCTGCTGGTCAGCCGATCTCGACGACCTGCTGCGGCAGCGAACCCTGCGTCAGCGCCGACTCCGCGTCGGTCAGCCGCCGGCCGAGCTCCGGCGGATAGACGGTGTCCGCGCAGGCCGACAGGTCCGCTGCGGAGAACCACTGGTGGCCGGTGATGCTGTCCGTCTCGACCGCAGTGAACCTCCGGGTGTCGACCTGGAAGTCGGCCGGTGCCCGCACGACGAAGAACAATTCGGTCTGCTCGTAGTGCACGCCGGTGAAGACGAACTGGGCTGACCGGCGCCAGATCGGGCCGACCAGGTCGCCGGGCTCGACCACCAGCCCGGTTTCCTCGCGGAGCTCCCGCACCCCGGCTGTCCGCAGGTCCTCGCCCGGCTCGACCCCGCCGCCGGTGGTGAACCAGATCCTGGCTCCGTGCGGATCGGCGCTGGAAAACAGCAACACCCGGGATGCGTTGTCCAGCAACACCACTCGTGCAGCCAGCCGCGGTGTCGGTACCACCGCCGTCTGGTCGGCGATCTCGAAGTAGTCGGGCAGTGCGGCCCGTCCGGCCAGTCGGAACAGCCGGGTGAACCAGACAGCCCGCAGGGCCCTGGTGTCCCGCACGGCGTCGTTGTAGAGCCGACGCGCCAGCGCCACCCGCTCGCCGGCGTCGGCGAGCTCGGCGGCCAGCTGGGCCTCGATCACCGGCGGCTCCGCGGCGAGCGCCCGGGAGAGGTCGTTCTCCGCGTCGGCACGCGTGCGCCGGTCGGCGCGGTCGGCCAGGCTGGTCAACTGCCGGAGCCGGTCGGCGTCCGGCCCGGGAAAGGCGCCGGCCGCAGCTGCGGCCCGGGTGGCGACGATTCTTCTGGACAGCGCACCCTCCAGTGCGGCCCAGGCCGCCTCCGTCCGGACGTGCAGTCGGTCCAATCGGTTTGCGGTGGAGGCCAGCCGGGCCGCCGCCAGGAGGAGCAGGACCACCAGCACCACTACGACGAAGGTCGTCATGGGCGGCTCAGTCCGCTTCGACGACCGCCCGCGGGTTGGCGGCGATCACCGCCTCGTACACCTTGACGATCCGGTCCGCGACCAGCGACCAGTCGTAGCCGGCGACCGCCTGGCGGGCGACCGCCACCAGGGCGGCCGTGCGGACCGGGTCGTCCAGCAGGCCGGCGATCGCGGCCGCCAATGCCGGGGCGTCCGCGACCGGCGTCAGCACGCCGGCCGCGCCACCCTCCAGCACCCGGGAGAACGCGTCCAGGTCACTGGCCACCACCGGACAGCCCGCGCTCATCGCCTCGGTGAGGATCATCCCGAAACTCTCGCCACCGATGTTGGGGGCGCAGTAGACGTCGACCGAATGCAGCAGCGATGCCTTGTCGGCGCTGGAGATCAGACCCAACGTCCGGATCCGCGGGGCCAGGTCACCGGCCTGCTCCAGCAGTTCCGCCGCGTCGCCGCTGCCAGCCACCAGCAGCTGCAGGTCGGGCCGGTCCAGCACCAGCAGCCGCATCGCCTCGAGCAGCGTGGCCATCCCCTTGCGGGGCTCGGCGAACCTGCCGATGAAGCCGATGGTGCCGCCGGCCCGCGGATACCCGGGCAGCGGGGCGGCCTGCTCGAAGAAGGGCACGTCCACGCCGTTGGGAATGACCACGGCATCGCTGCCCAGATGCTCCACCTGCACCTGGCGCGCCAGGTCGCTGACCGCGATCCGGCCGCTGATCTTCTCCAGGAACGGCTGCAGCATGCCCTGGAAGGTGTTCAGCATGCGCGATCGTGGATTGGCCGTGTGGAAGGTCGCGACGATTGGACCTTCGGCGACGATCAACGCCAACATGGACAGGCTGGGCGCGACCGGTTCGTGCAGGTGCAGCACCTCGAAACGGCCGGCTCGCATCCAGCGGCGCACCCGGCTGTAGGAAACCGGGCCGAACGACAACCGTGCGACGCTGCCGTTGTAGGGAATGCCGACGCTGCGGCCGGCCGGGACGACGAAGTCCGGGAAGTCGCCGTCGTCGTCGCCGGGTGCCAGCACGGACACCTCGTGCCCCAGCGCGATCAGCCGCCGGGCCAGATCCTCCAC
>CAXSEW010000257.1:0-6309 GCA_964236185.1 uncultured Nakamurella sp.
AGCGCCGGGCCGGGCGGGCGCCGGGCCGGGCCGGGCGGGCGCCGGGTCGGGACCGGGCCGGGGCCGGAGTGCGGGCGGGTCAGACCCGACGGAGCTGCGGCGCAATCGTCAGGATCTGCCCGAGCACGCCGTTGATGAACCGCGGCGAGTTGTCGGTGGACAGGCTCTTGGCCAGTTCCACCGCCTCGTCGACGGCGACGGCGGCCGGCACGTCGGGCGAGTAGACCAACTCGTAGACGCCGATCCGCAGGATCGCCCGGTCGACCGCAGGCATCCGGTCCAGCGTCCAGCCCTCGGCGTGCTCGCTGAGCAGGTCGTCGATCCGGTCGGCGTGGGCGGCGTATCCGCGCACCAGCACCTCGGCGTATTCGCCCAGCGGGGCCGCTTCGTCGGAGTCCACCGAGTCGATGCGTTCGGTCAGCACGTCCAGCGGGTCGGCACTGCGGGCGTCGGCCGCGTACAGGACGTCGAGCGCGCGCTTGCGGGCCTTGGTGCGTGCCGACATCAGGTTGCCGGAGAGAAAACGGTCGAGGCGCGCACGTCAGCTGTTGACCCGGCCGAGATACCGGCCGTCGCGGGTGTCCACCTTGATCTTGTCGCCGGTGTTGAGGAACAGCGGCACGTTGATCTCCGCGCCGGTTTCCAACTTGGCGGGCTTGGTGCCGCCGGTGGAGCGGTCGCCCTGCAGGCCGGGGTCGGTGTGCGACACGATCAGCTCGACGGAGGCCGGCAGCTCGACGAACAGCACCACGCCGTCGTGGGTAGCGACCATTGCCTCCTGGTTCTCCAGCAGGTAGTCCGCGACCGACCCGACGACCTGGGCGCTGACGTTGATCTGGTCGTAGGTGTCCTTGTCCATGAAGACGAAGTCGGAGCCGTCCTTGTAGAGGAAGGTCATGTCGCGCTTGTCGACGGTGGCCGATTCGACCTTGATACCGGCGTTGAACGTCTTGTCGACGACCTTGCCGGTCATCACGTTCTTCAGTGTGGTGCGCACGAACGCGGGGCCCTTGCCCGGCTTGACGTGCTGGAACTCGGTGATCGTCCACAGCACCCCGTCCAGGTTGAGAACGAGGCCGTTCTTGAAATCGCTGGTCGAAGCCATGACGGGTGCAGTGCCTTTCGGTAGGCGGCCGGGCTGGACCGGGGCGGGTACTGCGCGCGGTGGCGTAGTGACCCGAGCCGGCTAGAGCTCGACCAGTTCGCGGGAGGTCAGGGTGAGGACTTCGTACGCGGATCCGGGCGCATCGCCTGCTCGCACCACTCCGCTGTCCTCGATGCGGACACCGCCGCGGCCGGGAAGATAGACGCCCGGTTCGACGGTGACGCACATGTCTTCCTGGATGATACCCGCCTGACCACGAGCCAGACTCGGTGCTTCGTGGACCTGCAGTCCCACGCCGTGGCCCAGCCCGTGCGCGAATTGCGGGCCGAAGCCGGCGGCCGTGATCAGGTCGCGGGCCGCCGCGTCCACCGCGCCGCCGGTCGCGCCGACCACCGCCGCGCGCCGGCCGGCGAGTTGGGCGGCGGCCACCACGGTGAAGATCTCGACCTGCCAGTCGCTGGGCCTACCCAGCACGAACATCCGGGTCATGTCGGAGTGATACCCCGCGACGGCGGCACCGAAATCGAGCTTCAGCAGGTCGCCGGTCCGCAGCACCCGAGCGGTGGGCCGGTGGTGCGGGATGGCCGAGTTCTCGCCCGCGGCGACGATCGTCTCGAACGCGGGGTCGGATGCCCCGAGCCGGCGCATCCTCTCGTCGAGGTCCAGGCCGACCTGGCGCTCGGTGCGCCCCGTGCGGATCCCGCCGGCGGCGACCAGATCGGCCAGCGCGTGGTCGGCCACGGCACAGGCGGTGCGCAGCGCCTCGATCTCGCCGGCGTCCTTGACCGCCCGCAGCCGTTCCACCAGTCCGGTGGTCGGCTCCAGGGTGGCCGCGTCGGGCGCTGCCGCCAGCAGCGCAGTGTGTGCGGCGTAGGACACCGCGAGTGCCTCGAAACCGATGCGACCGGTGGCCGCGCCCACCAGCGCAACATCGCACTGCCGGTCGATCCGCCGGGTCAGGTCGGGCACTTCGGCGGCGGACTGCACTTCGTAGCGGCCGTCGGTGCAGAAACCCGCTTGGTCGTCGCCGCTCGCTGCGACCAGCAGGGCAGCGTTGGACCCGGTGAACCCGGTCAGGTACCGGATGTTGATCAGGTCCGTGACGAGCAGGGCGTCGATCTCCTGATCGGCCATGAGCCCCCGCAACGCGGCCCGCCGGTTCGCCGTCGCAGTCATAGGTACATCCCTCCGTCGTCGTGAACCTGCTGCACCCCGCCGGCCGTCGCCTCGCCGTGCAACTGTTCGGCGAGGAACCGCAGGGCCAGCGAGTACCCGGCAGTGCCCAGACCGGCAATGACGCCGGTCGCGACGGCGGAGACGACCGAGTGGTGCCGGAACTCCTCCCGGGTGTGGACGTTGCTGATGTGCACCTCGACCAGCGGGGCGGTGCGCTGCGCCACCGCATCGCGCAGCGCGATGGAGTAGTGCGACCACGCCGCGGGGTTGAGCACCACCGGCAGGGAGGAGTCGGCGGCCTCGTGCAGCCAGCCGATCAATTCCGCCTCGTGGTCGGTCTGGCGGACCTCCACCTGCAGACCCAGCTGGCTGCCCTCGGCGGTCAGCGCCGCGGCGAGCCCCGCGTGGGTGGTCGAGCCGTACACCTGCGGCTCCCGGCTACCGAGCCGACCCAAATTGACCCCGTTCAACACCAGCACCTTGGTCATCGTGCACATCCTCTCTGCCACGCCAGTTCTCGCCACTGGCCGGTCACAGGTGCACCACGCCCGGACTCTTGCGGCGACCGGCGATGACCGAGTATGCCGCCGCCAGCAGCGACGGGTCAGGTCCGGCCAACCGGCTCGGTTTGGCCAGCCCGTCGAGCACCACGAACCGCAGGACACCGGATCGGGTCTTCTTGTCCGAACCCATGATCTTGACCAGGTCGTTCAACGCGTCCGGGTCGTAGGTGGTGGGCAGGCCGAGGCCGTGCAGCACCTCCAGGTGCCGATCGGCAGTGGCGTCGTCCAACCGGCCGGCCGCTCGCGCCAGTTCCGCGGCGAACACCAATCCGACGGACACCGCCGCACCATGACGCCAGCGGAACTTCTCCCGCTTCTCGATGGCATGGGCGAGAGTGTGGCCGTAGTTGAGGATCTCGCGCAGGTCCGCCTCCTTCAGATCCGCGGCCACCACCTCGGCCTTGACGGCGATCGACCGTCGCACCAGCTCCGCCAGCACCGGACCCGTCGGATCGACCGCAGCCGCGGGGTCGGCCTCGATGAGGTCGAGGATCTGCGGATCGGCGATGAATCCGCACTTGACCACCTCGGCCATCCCGGCGACCAACTCGTTGGGCGGCAACGACTCCAGCGTCGCCAGGTCGACGATCACCGCCGACGGCTCGTGGAACGCGCCGACCATGTTCTTGCCCACTCCGGTGTTGATACCGGTCTTGCCGCCGACCGCAGCGTCGACCATCCCGAGCAGCGTCGTCGGGACGTTGATGACCCGCACTCCCCGCAGCCAGGTCGCCGCGGCGAAACCGGCGAGATCGGTGACGCTGCCCCCGCCGAGCCCGATCACCACATCGGTGCGGTCCAGGCCGATCTCGCCGAAGACGTCCCAGCAGAACTGGAGCACCTCGAACGACTTGCCGTCCTCGGCGTCGGGAATCTCCAGCAGGTGGGTGTCGAGCCCGGAGTCCTTCAGCGCATCCCGGAGGACGTCGGCGGTGACGGCGAGGGTCGGCGCGTGGATCAGCGCCGCCCGGGTGGCACCGCCCGACGCGGCAGCGGCCACCAGCTCGTCGAGGAGACCGCGGCCGATGGTGACCTGGTAGGGCGACGCACCCAGGACCGCGACGATCTCGGGCTGACCGGGATCCGGTACGGGAGTGGACTCAGGGATCACTGCAGCTCCAACTTCTCGACGATGATCCGGGCCAACTCGGCGACGCTCCACTGGTCGGTGTGCACCTCGTGCCGGGCGACCTCGCGGTACCAGGCCAGGCGGGCATCCAGCAGCGCCTTGTAGGTCGCCCGCGGATTGACACCAGCCAGCAGCGGCCGGTTGGCCCCCAGGCCGGTGCGGCGCACTCCGGTCGACATGGACAGGTTGAGGAAGACGACCGGGTGGCCGGACAGCAGCGCGCGGGTGTCGGCCGCCATCACGGCGCCGCCGCCGAGCGCGAGCACTCCGGTGTGCTCGGCCAGTGCTGCGGCGACCGCAGCGCGCTCCAGTTCCCGGAAATGGCTCTCGCCGTCCTCCAGGAAGATGTCCGGTATCGACTTGCCGGCCGTCGACTCGATGTCGGAGTCGGTGTCCCGCAACGACAGTCCGGTGAGCCGGGCGACCGCGTGGCCGACGGACGACTTCCCGGCGCCGGGCGGTCCGACCAGCACTACCGCCGGACCGGTGCCGACTTGCTGCTCCGGTCCTGGTTCGGCGTGGGGTACTGCTGCGGTTGACCGGTGGTCGGGAACGGTCATTGCCGCCACCGCGCGTTCGCGGTCGGCCGCCGTCCCCGGGCCCGGGCGACGGGCCTCAGGCACGGTGTGCGGTGCGGGCCGGGGCATGGCTCAAGAGAGGGCCGCGGCCGGACTGGTCGTGGTCGGGGTGTGCGCGGCAGCGAGCGGGTCGGCCGGCATCGGCAGGGTGTCACCCAGGGTGGCGAGGTAGGCGACCACGTTGCGGCGCACCTCGACGACCGAATCGCCGCCGAACTTCTCCAGCACCGCGTCGGCGACCACCAGCGCGACCATCGCCTCGGCGACCACACCGGCTGCCGGCACGGCGCAGACGTCGCTGCGCTGGTGGTTGGCGACGGCCGGCTCGCCGGTCAGCACGTCCAGGGTGGCCAGCGCCCGCGGCACCGTGGAGATCGGCTTCATCGCCGCCCGTACGCGCAGCACCTCGCCGTTCGTCATACCACCCTCGATGCCGCCGGCCCGGTTCGACCGGCGGGTCACGCCGGGGTGGCGGGGATCGATCTCGTCGTGCGCCTTCGACCCGCGGCGGCGGGCGGTGGCGAAACCGTCGCCGATCTCGACGCCCTTGATCGCCTGGATACCCATCAGCGCAGCGGCCAGTCGGGCGTCGAGCTTGCGATCGCCCTGGACGAATGAACCGAGCCCGGGGGGGAGGCCGTAGACCAGCACCTCGACCACGCCGCCGAGCGTGTCTCCCTCGGCCTTCGCGGCCTCGATCTCGGTGACCAGCGCGTCCGTGGAGGCCTGGCCGAGAGCGCGGACCGGCGATTCGTCGATGGCGGCCCGGTCGTCCGGAGTGGGTAGTGGGCCGTCCACCGCGTCGGCGTCGCCGATGGACACCACGTGGGACACCACCTCGGCGCCGAGCACTGCGCGCAGGAAGTGCTGGGCGATGGTGCCCAGCGCGACGCGGGCGGCGGTTTCCCGGGCGGACGCTCGTTCCAGCACGGGCCGGGCGTCGGTGAATCCGTACTTCTGCATGCCGGCGAGGTCGGCGTGACCGGGCCGCGGCCGGGTCAGCGGGGCGTTGCGGGCGAGCGCCGCCAGCGTGGTCTCGTCCACCGGGTCGGCGGACATGATCTGCTCCCACTTGGGCCACTCGGTGTTGCCGATCTGAACGGCGATCGGGCCGCCCAGGCTGTGCCCGTGCCGGACTCCGCCGAGCACCGACACCTGGTCCTGCTCGAACTTCATCCGGGCGCCGCGGCCGTAGCCCAGCCGCCGCCGGGCCAGCTGGCCGGCGATGGCGGCGGTGGTGACGGGCACGCCGGCAGGCAGCCCCTCGAGGACGGCGACGAGTGCAGGTCCATGTGATTCCCCTGCGGTGATCCAGCGCAACACGTCCACCATTCTCCCACGGCCCCGCCCGCTCCCCTGCCCACCGCCCCCCGCGGATCACTCGCCGTCGGCGCGGATCAACTGGGACGGCGCGGACGAACTAGGTCGGAATGTGACTGGAGGGGCTGGAGTAGCCGAGTTCGTCCGCGCGGGCCTAGTTGATCCGCGCCGGAGGGGTGGGCAGTGGGGTCAGTGGGCGGCGACCCAGGCGGCGTAGGCGTCGTGCACGACGCGGATCATGTCGTCGACGCTGTCGGTGACGTGCAACAGCGCGAGGTCCGGACGGCCGATGTTGCCGGCGCCGGCCACCGACTTCTCGATCCAGTCGACCAGCCCGCTCCAGTACTCCGACCCGAACAGCACCACCGGGAACTTGGTGACCTTCTTGGTCTGCACCAGGGTCAGCGCCTCGAACAGCTCGTCCAGCGTGCCGAACCC
>CAXSEW010000258.1:0-6307 GCA_964236185.1 uncultured Nakamurella sp.
TCGGCACCAAAACCTGCGGCGTAGATGTCCTGATCAAAGCCCCAGTTCGGCACCGTGACGAGCTTCGGCTCTTCCCCCTGGACGGGCTGTGGTTTGGGCAGCACTGTTGGCGGGTTGGCCAACGGATAGCTCCCTCCCCGGCCCTTAGCAAATTCTGCTGGCATGACTGCACTGTCCGGGTGGTCGATAGCGGCGCTAGCGCAGGCGGCAATTGTGTCCAGGTCGGTCTGGGTCTCTGCAATCGCTTGGCCGAAATGGTCCGGACTGAACGCTTCGGCCCAGTCGTACTTTTCCGCGTGGTCGTGGAACCAGCTCAGCTGGTGAAGTCTGTCCAACAGTCCCGAACGGGCCTGAGCACACACTTGTAGGACATCTTGGGCATGCTCGATCTCGGCTTGATTCGGGGGCATCGGGCCGTTGGCTATCGCGAGCGAGGACATAGTCCACTCGTAGGGACGCGCGTTGTGATCGGGATCTGCATTCATGGCCGCCATCCACGTATTGGCGGTGGCCAGCAGTTCGACTGGGTCGTTTGGATCGTGAATTTGCAAAGCCGGGCCGCCCTCGGAGTAGAGGCGGCAGTACACCGACACCTTGCGATCGGCCACAACCTTCTTGAACTTCACGCTCGCGTCCGCTGAAAACAATCCGTACGAGCCTTTCAGTTCCGATTCGATTGAGGTTGCGTCCTCCTCGCTGAACGTCTCTACATGCATCAGCCCGACGAAGAGACCGCCGCGAGTGCACGCATGGGCGAACATGTCGCCAAACCGAGTGGCGAATACGTCTGGCCTGTCCATCATCGCTGCAGCATCGGCCGTGAGCTTGCAGTCGATGATGCTCAGATCGGCTAAACGCACGCTGGCCGTGACCGTCATGAAGAGCGACGAAGAATGCACCTGCGTGCTCTCGGCGAAGCTGAAACGCGCGGAGATCCCGGCTCCAAAACTCGCACATCCGTAGGAGGCGTTGACATCGATTCCCAAGCTCTGTTGAAGATCGTGGGTACTGCTCACTCGAGAGACCTCAAAGGTCTGCGAGCCACCGCCGGCGTGCTGGGGTGGGGTGGGGATACCGGTGACGGCGAGGTTCAGGACCGCGCCTGAAAGCCGGTCGACGCCAACCCCGAAGTCATAGCCACGTACGTTGGGAAGCAATATCTGCTTGACAGCCATCTCAGATCCTTAAGCTGGGACGCCGGTCACAGGCGCGCAAATTCCGGCGTCTGCGCGGCAGAGAATGACGAACGCCTGATCGTCGCTGTGTTGCTGTGCGTCAACGTGCGCTTCCTGATACGTGCCTCGCTGCGGTCCTGCCCAGTAGCCATCCTGGCTTACCCCCACGCCTGGCTCGTGGATTCCTAAAGCACAGAAGGCGGCGTAACGGTCGCCAGCGTCGTTTGCCTCAGTGTGCCAGTCAGGCTCCGGCTGCTTTAGCTGAATGTCCCCCGGAATCTCGAGTACCTTGAGCACCAAGAGACCAAGACCACCGACAGCGCCCACGAGTTCGTCGGCCAACCATTCCACCCCCTTGTCGAGCGTCAGCTCGCCGGCGACCGCGTCGTTCTCTACATTGTGGACCGCCTCGCCAACGGCCACTCCCTCGTTGTAAACGACGGCCATAGCCTCGCTGAGGGGTTCTTGCCACTCGTGCGTCTGTTGCTCGATCCCGTCGTGGTACCCCTGGTCCCAGAATTGCGCACGGTCCGCGTCGGCTGAGTATGGGTTTTCGGGCACGACACCTCCTAACGATGCAGAGCACCCCACTTGCTGGGGCTTAGGACACTCATTCAAGTTAGCCCTCGCGTCAAGGGGTAGCGCAGTCCTCAGCGACCCGTTGCACGGTTCCGGAGGTGCACGCAGGAATTCCTGGTGAGGGACCCCGTTGCCACGGCAGGATCGGCCCCGTCGCTACGACCATCAACAGGTCGCTTGCCGGAAGTCAGCAAGCATCGGCGATGCTGGATGGGACAGCCCGCGCCGAGCCTCGGAATCACGCCGGGAGGTCCAGCGCGTCGCGCTTCAGGACATCGGAATAGGCAAACGGCATGCGTGTAAGCCCGACCGGTTGCCGCCTTCGGCGACTGCTGGCCTACGAGGAGCTGGCGAAGACTCCGCTATATCTGGGCTGGGTCTGGCTCGCGGTGGGAGCGGCAGTCGCGGTTCGGGCTAGTTCCCGGGCGTGGCGCGACCGACCGACGATCTCGTAACCGGCGATTACGGTGCCGGCGACGCCGGTCGCCGTCGGAGGAGCCGGTTCATGCCCGGGGCGTGCACGTCCCGAGAACCTGCTCGAAGGGGTCAAGATGCGGACGTCGCCGACTGGCAGTCCGCTCATCTGACCGTGAAGCGCCATGCTGGTCCCTGCTTCGTCAGTACAGGCGGACACTGATCGCGTGGCGACGTATAGTGCCGACTACCTCCGCCGGCTGAGCGAAGCAGTCGACGAATTCTCAAAAATGTTCGACGCCTGGATGGCAACACAGCAGGAGGCTGACCACTTCGAGTCTCGTGGGCTCTTTCCCACAGTCGGAACGAAGAACGGGCACAGCCACGAAAAGGTGCGCGAGCTGGAGAGGTCCCTTGCCGAGGCGGCCGGCGCTGCATCAAAGGCGGTGGCGGTAACCGGGGCGTACCTCGTGGTGCAGGGGATCGGGACGGTCGACCCGATCGCCAACTGGGCGATCATGAAGAACCCGAAGGCGTTCCTCTCGCCGCATGAGGTCAGGACTACGACTGCTTCGATCAAGGGCCGGCTGAAGTCGATGACCCTTGACGCGGAGGCAGCTACCGAGTCACAGCTCCCGGCATTCTCCCCGGCCCAGTTACACCCGGTGGTCTGGTCGTCAGCGGCGGCCCACTGGACGACTCACCAGTTCCGCGTGGCCGTGCGCGAAGCCGCCGAGGGCCTCAATCTTCATTGGAAGGGGAAGCTCGGACGTGAAGATGCGAACGATACGAGCTTCTGGCAGCAGACGCTTTCCGCAGGAGAGCCGGCACCTGGCCAACCGAAGCTGACTTGGCCCGGGGACGAGACCTCGCGCACCGTCAGAAGCATGCGCGGTGGGCTCGAACCGTTAGCCACTTCACTCACAAATTTGGCTACCGGCCTGAACCTCACCGTGCGCAACGTTGCGACGCACACGCGTGAGGAGATGTCTGAGCAGGAGGCAATGGAGCGGCTTGCTGCGTACAGCTATCTAGCCAGGCTGCTCGACCGATGCGAGATTCGGGAAGCTCCTATGGCGATCTGACCACCGTCGGCGAGCGGTCAGCACCACAGGGACGGTTGCCGAAACGATCCTCGCTGTTCGCGCATCTGCAAAGTGAATGTCAGTACGCATCGTCGGCCTCGACGAGGTCGAACAGGTCATGCTGATCCCGATGAACCGGCAGCCACCCTGCTAACACCGCTTGGTTGAGGTCGACGCCGGCGCGGGCGGCGTCGCGGACGGCGCGGGCGCGGCCGCGGGCGCCGCGGCGGTCGGAAAGGCTTCCGCGCACTTGGTCCCGGCGTCGCGCATATTCCTGGCCGTTGGCGCGGTGGTTGGATTGGCGCCAGCATTCCGGTCGTTGGCAGAGCGGGTTGTCGCATCGGTGCGACACAATCGGCACGTCCAGGAGCGCGTCTACGCCGTACTTGAGGGCGAATCCAAACCGGTGCGCGATGACGACGAACGTCTTCCTCGCCAGCTGGCCGGCCGCAGTCGGTCGGTAGTCGTCTGCAATTTGGAATCGGCCGTGACCTTTGCCGGAGATGGCGCCGGTCCAGATCCAACACCCTGCGGTGGCCGGTACGCGAATGTGTGACCAGTACCGCGCGACGACCACATCGTCGGCCACGGCCGCGCGGAGCCGCAGCACCGTCGCATCGCTCATCATGCCCACGACGATTCGCTACGCCGACGGTTCGGCGGGTGTGCCTACGCCGGCCAGCGCGGCCCCCTTTGCTGTCGGCCGGCCACGCGACTTCGTGGATCGCGCCTTCACACCGGTTGCGGATACCAGCGCCTTGCCGCGCAAATCGGCACGCGGCACACCGGCGAACTCGACCAGCTCGTCGAGCGTCATGACAGCGAACGCTTCCCGGACAACGGTGTCCAGCTCGGCGTCGAGTTGCGCCAGTTGGGTGAGCAGTGCGGCCCGTCGCCCGTGCACTTCGGCCACCGCCGCTGCCGGCTGGGCGCGACTTTCTAGCCGCGCCTCGTCGGCCTTCCGGACGCGCGCCCTGACCTCTTCAGCTGTAGTCATCTAAGCCTCTCCGATCACCGTTGAACACCACACGAGAACGGCGGGCGAGCACCATCCTTGTCGCGGGCTGAATCAAGGTCGAGGCCGTGTATGTACTGCATCGCTGTACTCCGTCGCACTCCATCGCTTTCAGGTGCGTCGGCGACGGGGACTATGCCAGCATCGACAAACAGGTTCTCGATAGTCCTCACGGACCATGAGCTAGCGAACACATCTAGCAGGGCCCGAACCGTCTGCTGAGAGATCTTACCTACCATCTACGCGTCCGAGCCCTTGCCGTCGTCTTTAGGTTGGTCGCCACTCGCGGGCAAGAAACTTTTGGCCAGGTCTTGCGTGTCCTTCAACCCCTCGACGTTGATACCGGCGCGATTGAACAGCTGCCGAGCAATAAGCAAAATCGGTGCAGCCGCGACTACACCTACCGTTCCAGCCGCTGCTCCGCCTACCACTGCTGCTATTGTGATCACTGCTAACCCGAGGGTCATTACGGCTGACGCGACGGCTATCAGTCGCTTACGTGCTGCCTTTGATATCTTCGGTGGCTCGACCGGGTCACCGTCGTAGTCATCGATGGACTGCCAGTTTCCTTCAAGGAATCGCTTCATGGCGTTGATAGACCACACCTCGAGTTCCGGCAGCATGACGCCGGAGCCCTCGAAACTTACCCGCTGCTGTTTCGCCAGGAGTCCACCTGCAATACGGTTAGCCTCTCTGGTAACAGCTGCGTTGGTCGTGTTCAAGTGGTTTGGCAGCTGCCAGATTAAGTTTGCAAGCTCACCTAGTCGTTCGTTGACGACAACCCGCCATGTCAGATCCGTCGACGTTGCCGTGTTATTCGGCAAGTAGAGGTAAAACGCCTCAAGACGATCTGCGAGCTTGTCCTCGACATCTATCAGCGGCGCGGCAGCGATGCGAAGGAATACGACGCATGAACCGATCATTCCGGCACCAATGACTCCTATGAGCCCCCGACCAACCGGTGTTAGGCCTGATGTAGTGAATGCATATGAGAGAATCAGCGCCGCTGCAATATAGAATACGAAACCAACGGAGAATCCAACGACGCGCCGAATGCGGAGGCGCTTCTTCAACCGCTTCAACGTGATGGCGGCATTCACGTCTATATCGAGGCTCAGCTGAACTTTTCTACCCTTTATATTTGACATGGTCACTGCCCTTGATCCAGTCCATCCATCGGAATGTCACCCTATCATGTGTAACAGCGGCCTCTGTTGGCTATACCTTATCTGTTAGTTGTTATATTCCAGTGATATATGCTAGACAAGACCTGCAACTAAGTCACGGACCTCAACCACATCGACCTCCCGGAACGCCATCGTCAGCGACATCCATGCCTTTGAACAGGACAAGAAGATCGAACGAGCAGCCTCCACACGCCGACGTCAGGACACGCCGGGTAGTCCACCAACTGGCCGGAGCAGTGGTCCCATGACCCAAGTGGCAGAAACCAGGCCGAGGTGGTCCCAGTGACCCTGGCAAGCGACAGTCGTTGACGGCGCCGGCGGTGAACCGTCGGGGGAGTGGCCGGTTGCCTTTGCTGACCGGACGGAGGACCGGCCCGTCGGTGATGTCTGCGGTGTGGATCCAATCCTCGAGCACGGTGACGGGGTAACGCCCGGCGCTGTTGCCGCGGGGTAGAACGACGAGTTCGACTTGGTCGCCGTGCTGGGTTGGTCTTGGACCGGGGAAACGCGAGGACCAGGCCGCTGGGGTGCACAGCGATGTCGCCAATGTCGAGGGCGGAGATCTCCGATCGGCGGAGGGCGCCGACAAATTCGACGAGGAGCAGAGCGCGGTCGCGAAGTCCGGCGAGGTCGGTTCCGGCGGTCGGCCGCGGGTCTTCCAGGTATTGACCGTGGGACAGACGTCGAGAACGTCCCACAGATCCTGCGGCATCAGCGGGGTCGCTTGATCCGGGGGGCGGAGTGCGTACGGCGCATCCCTTCCCAGACGGGGATGACTCGGGCGTTGTCGGTGGGGTCGATCACCAGATCAGCGCCGAGCATCCGCTGGTCATCGATGTGGACGCCACGCTG
>CAXSEW010000259.1:0-6298 GCA_964236185.1 uncultured Nakamurella sp.
CCGCACAGGCGGTCGAGGTGTTCCCGTTCCTGGCGCAGGTGTCGCTGCTGCGAACGTATCTCGGGTTCCGGCCCTACTGCCCGGACCACCTGCCGCTGATCGGGCCGGACCTCCGGGCACCCGGCCTGATCCATGCCACCGGGCACGAGGGCGCCGGTATCGGCCTGTCCACCGGCACGGGCCGACTGATCGCCCAGCTGATCACCGGCGCCCAGCCGGACGTCGATGCCAGACCCTTTCGACCGCAACGATTTCAGGAGCGCATCGGATGACCGGCCAGACAGCACTCGAGTTCACGTTCGACGGTTCCCCGATTCCGGCGGTACCGGGACAGTCCATCGGTGCGGCGCTGATCGCGGCCGGGCATCGGTCGTGGCGGGTCACCCGCTTCGCCGGTGCGCCGCGTGGCATCTTCTGCGGCATCGGCATCTGCTTCGACTGCCTGGTCACGGTGAACGACCGGCCCAATCGACGTGCCTGCCTGGTGGTCGCCCAGAACGGCGACCAGGTGCTCACCCAGGATGGAGCCGGCCGTGCCGACCTCGCCTGCTGAGCGTTCGGTGGCCACCGGGGCGGTGGGAGGGCCGGCCGTACCGGACCCGGTGGTCTTCGATGTGGCGGTTCTGGGCGCCGGCCCGGCCGGGCTCGCAGCCGCCGGCAGTGCCGCCGCGGCCGGGGCGCGGGTGGTCCTGGTGGACTCGAATGCCCGCTCCGGCGGGCAGTACTGGCGGCACCGGGACGCCGACGAGGGCGAGCAGCACACCGGCTGGCCCGATTTCCAGCGGCTCCGCGCTGCTGCCGAACACGCCGACCGGGTGACCGTGCACTACGGAGCTGCCGTCTGGCACGTCGTACCCATTGCTGCCGTCGGCTTCTCGGTGCACGCGGTCACCGATGCCGGCGAACTGGTGGTGCGGGCCCGCACGCTGGTGCTGGCTCCCGGCGCATACGACCGGCAGGTGCCGTTCCCGGGGTGGACGACCCCCGGTGTCTTGACCGCCGGCGGCGTGCAGGCGTTGCTGAAAGGCCAAGGGGTGGTCGCCGGCTCGCGCATCGTGGTGGCCGGTACCGGACCCTTCCTGCTCGCGGTGGCGGCCGGGTTGGCCCGCGCCGGCGCGCAGGTGGCCGGCGTGTTCGAGGCCGGCGCGCCACCGCTGTCCTTCGCGCGGCATCCGGTCACGCTGGTCCGCAACGCCGGAAAGTTGCGCGAGGCGGCTCACTACGCGACGGTCCTGGCCCGGTACCGCATTCCCTACCGGACGCGGACCGCGGTGGTCGCCGCGCACGGCACGCAGGCGCTGACCGGTGTACAGGTGGCGCGGGTCGACCGGAACTGGCGCGTGCTGCCCGGCACCAGTCGCCGGATCGACTGCGACACACTGGCTGTCGGATACGGCTTCACGCCGCAGCTGGAATTGGCGGTGCAGCTCGGCTGCGCCACCGAGATGGACGCCGACGGCAGTCTGGTGGCGGTCGTCGATGCCGACCAGCTCAGCAGCGTTCCGGGTGTCTACCTGGCCGGGGAGGCCACCGGGATCGGCGGCGCTGCGCTGGCGGTGGCGGAGGGCCGCATCGCCGGGAGACACGCAGCCGCCGATGCCGGCGGTGTGGCGCCCGCCGCCGGGGAGCTCCGCAGCGTGCGCCGGCAGAGGTCCGCCCAGCGCTCGTTCGCCGCCGCGCTGCAGCAGGCCTACCCGGTGCGAACCGGCTGGATGCAGTGGACCGACGCAGCCACGATCATCTGCCGGTGCGAGGAGGTTTCCGTCGGCGCCGTCACCGAAGCCATCGATGAGCTGGGCGCCAACGACCCGCGGGCGGTGAAGCTGTACGCACGGCCAGGCATGGGTCTGTGCCAGGGCAAGGTCTGCGGGTACGCCACCGCTTGCCTGGTCGCCGCCAGGAGCGGCCGCGACCTCACGACCGCCGACCTGCAGGGGATGGCCGGCCGGCCGATCGCGCAGCCCGTCACGCTGGGTGCGTTGGCGGCGGCGCACCGGCGCGACGGCGCAGCCATGGACATCGCAGGCACCAACGGTGCGGCGACAAACAGCGCAACAACCAACTCAGGGAGCGTTCCCGATGCGTAGCAGCAAGGTGTTCCACGCCGTCGACTCGCACACGGAAGGCATGCCCACCCGGGTCGTCACCGGGGGTTTCGGCGTGATCCCCGGCGCCACCATGTTCGAGCGGCGGGAGTACTTCCTCCAGCATCTCGACCACGTCCGGGAGCTGCTGATGAACGAGCCCCGTGGCCACGCGGCGATGAGCGGAGCCATCCTGCAGCCGCCGACCCGTCCCGACGCAGATTATGGCGTGCTCTACATCGAGGTCTCGGGGTGCCTGCCGATGTGCGGTCACGGCACCATCGGCGTGGCCACCGTGCTGGTGGAAACCGGCATGGTCGAGGTCGTCGAACCGGTGACCACGATTCGGCTGGATACCCCCGCGGGACTGGTGGTGGCCCAGGTGCGGGTCACCGGCGGCGTGGCCGAGTCGGTCACCATCACCAACGTGCCAGCATTCGTGCTGGGGTTGGACCGGAAGGTGGAGGTGCAGCCGTGGGGACAGGTGCCCTACGACATGGCCTTCGGCGGCAACTTCTACGCCATCGTGCAGGTCGACGACCTGGGCATCGCCTTCCACCGGGACAACAAGCAGGAGCTGCTGGACGCCGGGTTGGCGATCATGGCGGCCGTGAACGAGCACGATCGGCCGGTTCACCCCGACAACCCG
Organism: uncultured Nakamurella sp.; assembly: GCA_964236185.1. GTDB lineage: Bacteria > Actinomycetota > Actinomycetes > Mycobacteriales > Nakamurellaceae > Nakamurella. The sequence continues at coordinate 2,734 of CAXSEW010000259.1, forward strand.
GGCATCGCGGGTTGCCATCACGTCTACCTGGCGGCCCCCGGCTCCGATGCCCGGCACTCCCGCCACGCCATGGCCATCCATCCCGGGTGGTTCGACAGGTCACCGTGTGGCACCGGCACCAGCGCCAGGATGGCGCAGCTGCACGCCCGCGGGGAGTTGCCGTTGCATACCGACTTCGACAACGAGTCGTTCATCGGAACCCACTTCACCGGGCGGCTGGTCGACGAGGAGATGACGGACGGTACGGCCCGGGTGGTCCCGACCATCACCGGCCGGGCGTGGATCACCGGAACCGCGCAGTACCTGCTCGACCCGCGGGACCCCTTCCCGCGGGGGTTCATCCTGTAGCAGCGAGCCGACGGGGTCTTGTACTCCGTCAAGTTGTTGCACCGCCGCAGAACCGGGTGAGTTCGGTCAGATGACCCGGTCGTTACCGCCGTCGATGGGTATCTGGGCGCCGGTGGTCCGCGCGAACGCCGGACCGAGAACCGCGCAGACCCCGGCCGCCACGTGGTCCTGCGAGATCTCGGCATGCATCAGATTCTTGGTGCGGTATTCCGCCACCGTCATGCCATAGCGGGCGGCTGACCGGGCCAGTACCTCCTCGGTCCAGATCCCGGTGTCGAAGACGGCGTCCGGATGGACCACGTTGACCCGGATCCCGGCGCCGGCCAGCTCCAGCGCCGCCACTCTGGCCAGTTGGGTGGCGGCCGCCTTCGCGCACGAGTACGCCGCGGCGCCCGGGCCGGGGGCCGGCACGTTACGCGAACCCATGATGACGATGCCGCCTCCCTCGGTCATCCGCGGAATGACCGCCTGCAGCACCAGCAGGTGGCTGGTGAGGTTGACGGACAGACTCCGGTGCCACGTCGCCAGGTCGAGATCGGCGATGTTCGCGCCGGCGGTGAAGATGCCCGCGTTGGAGACGACGTGGTGGACGGCTCCGTACTGATCGCCGAACTCACCGATGCGTGCCGAAACGGCAGCCTGATCTGCGACATCGCAGGTCCGCCCGATCCAGCGCCGGTCCGGGACGGCGTCGGTCACCGCCTCGCTCAGATCCAGCGCGAGCACGGTGGCGCCGCCGGCCAGCAGCGCCTTGCCGCAGGCCAGTCCGATACCGCTGGCGGCGCCGGTGACGATCGCAGTGGTACCGGCGAAAACCCCGCGGATCGCTTCTGTTGCAGCAGTCATGCGCTCCCACCACACTCGCGCCGGCGCGCCCGTCGCCACCAGGAAGGGCAACATATCAGCCGCGGCGTCCGGACCGGCCGCTGCGCCTGCGCACCGACCGCCGCCCCGCGGTCCGATAGTCCACTATCGATCCTGCCAGCTGGCCGGGTGGGATGCGTTCCGCAATCGTGGTTTCGCACCCGTCGGGAACTCGGCTTCCGCCACGCCGTGACCGCCCGCCGTGGAACAATGGCAGACGACGCCGAAGCGTGCGCAGCGGCGGGGACCATGTGTGGAATTGAACCCCGACCGCGGACTCGAGACGGAGGCGACCGGTGACCGGCAGCGATGGCCAGGACCTTGCGGTTCGCCGCGAGACGATCAAGAACCTGGTGCTGCAGGACGGATATGCCCGCATCGAGGACCTGACCAAGTTGCTCGGTGTCAGCCTGATGACGGTGCACCGCGACTTGGATGCGTTGGCGCACCAGGGCTACCTCACCAAGATCCGCGGCGGGGCTACAGCGAATCCCAATGCGCTGCTGGAGGCCAGGGTGCCCGAGCGGGTGGCCGCGATGCAGCACGAGAAGACGGCGATCGCCGCCCATGCGGCGAAGTTGCTGGCGCCCGGGCAGACGGTGTTCATCGACGACAGCACCACGGCGATGGCGATGGTGCCGCACCTCATCGCCTCCGCCCCGATCACCGTAGCCACCAACTTCCTGCCGGTCATCGGCAAGCTGGCCGGCGTGCCCGGGGTGGAACTGATCGTCCTGGGCGGTGTGTACCACTCGGTACCGGAGGCGTGCTTCGGCAGCCGCACCGTCGAGAACATCGGCCAGTTGCACGCCGACCTGGCGCTGATGTCGACGACGGGCATCACCGGCGTGTCCTGCTACCACCGGTCGGAGATCACCGTCACCTCCCGCATGGCTTTCCTGGCCAATGCGACGACGAACGTCCTGCTGGTCGACCATGCGAAGTTCGGCCGGCCGGCCACCTACCTGCTCTGCAAGCTGACCACCTTCGACCTGGTGATCACCGATACCGGGATCGACCCGGAGGACGAGCAGCTGCTGCGGTCGGAGGGCACCAACCTGGAGCTGGCCGCGCCGCTCGCGCACCACAACGGCCGCTGAGTCGGACTCGCGAGCGGGCTGATCACAGTTTCGGGCCCTCTTGGGGCGGCGCGCCAGCCCAAAACGGTCCACAAGCGTTGATCATCCGACTCACCGGCAAGCGGTATTCGGGCAAGTGGTCCGCGCGGTCAGGCAGGAGTGGCCGGCGGCGGAAGCGCGGCCGGGTTGGCGCAGTGATCGAGCGTTCCGGACCGCAGGAACTGCGCCACCTGCCCCACCACCGTGGCCGCCGAGAATTGCGCGACCTGGCGGGAGGAACCGGCCAGGTGCGGCGTGGCCACCACCCGCTCCATCGCCAGCAGCGGATGGTCGGGTGGCGGCGGTTCGGGATCGAAGACGTCCAGCGCCGCGCCCGCGAGATGGCCACTGCGCAGCGCCTCGGTCAGGTCCGCGGTCACCACGAGCTCGCCGCGGGCATTGTTGACGAAGAATGCGCCGGATTGCATCCGGCCGAAGAACGCGGCGTCCGCCATACCGGTCGTCTCAGGGGTGAGCCGGGCGTGCATGCTGACGATGTCCGATGCCGCCAGCAGATCGCCGAGTGACGCCGAGATCGCGCCGGCTGCAGCAAGTCTCGTGGGGTCGGCATAGGGGTCGAAGACCAGCACCCGGGCCCCGAAGGCGAGCAGCAGCCTGGTGACGTGGGCGCCGATGGCGCCGAACCCGATCAGCCCGACGGTGGAGGCTCCGATTTCCGGGCCGGCCAGCTCGTATCGGAAGTACTTCCCGTCCCAGACACCACCGGCCAGCCCGCGGGATCCGGCGCCGATGTTGCGGGTGACGGCGATCATCAGGCCGACCGCGAATTCGGCTGCGGCAGATAGGTTCCGGCCCGGCAGGAAGGCGACCGGCACCCCGGCCGCAGTGGCCGCCCCGAGGTCGATGTTGACCGGTCCGCCGCGGGTCGACCCGATGACCCGCAGCCCGGATGCCGCGCCAATCACCGCCGCGGTGATCGGCGCCAGGTGGGTGATCAGCACGTCGGCGCCGGCGGCCAGCGCCGCCAGCTCGGCCGGGTCCCCGGCCGCCTCGCGGACGCCGTCGACGTCCCCGAAGGGTTGGTCGGGCCAGGAGCTGGCGTACAACCGGAGATCGAGCTCGCCGAACTCCGGGAGTTGCGCGCGGCACTGCGCGGCCAGTTCGTCGGCAGTGATGAAAGCGTCGCCGGCACACACGATGCGCAGGGTCACGCGGGGGCTCCCAGCTGGGGTCGGGGGTTGATCAGGACGTCCTGGACGGGTGTCGCGGGGGAC
>CAXSEW010000260.1:0-6293 GCA_964236185.1 uncultured Nakamurella sp.
TTCACCCGGTCAGCTTCCCGCGGCGATCACCAAACCTAAGAGAGACACGCCCTAGATGGCGGGTTCTGTTCGCGATACCTGGCGGGATGTTCGTCCGTCCGTTCGAGAACGTCAATCCGTATGTGTCTCTGACCTGCAGCGATGTGAAGGGGAGGACGAGTACCGCAAAATAAACCGATCAGAACCCGCCGCTTAATCAGGAAAGAACCCGCCATCTAACTCGACAAGTGACATGCCTGACCGGTCCCTGCCCTGCTCCGGTGAATATCTGAGCCGCCTCACCTCAAGCGGTGGTCAGCCCGCGTCGAGGTGGTGATCACCGATGCGGCGCTGACCGCAAACTCGGCGGCGGACTGGGATCGCGGGCCCAGTGGTGCGGATCTGGTGAGCGGGCCGGTTCAGTGATCGTCGCGGTCAGATCGTCGCGGTGGGACAGCCACGGCGGATAGACATCTTGGCCGGGTTTACATTGGCCCAGATGACGACATCGACCCGCGGCGACCGGCCTGAAACGGCGGCGACGTCTACCTCACTGACGTCGGCGTCGAACACTGGGTGTCGATGCTCGACACCCTGGATATCGCATCAGAGCGGTGGATCAACTGTCCGGTCCTGAACGCCGTGCACATCCACTACTGCCTGGATGGCTCGGGGAGCGCCGACGTTCAGCTGCAGCTGGTCGGCCCGACGCAGGTGATCCAAGTGTTGGAGCATCAGTTTCCGGCAGGTCACATCGACCGCGTGGACTTCGACAACACGACTGACCGTGGTTGAGGCTGCAGCTATCAGCCGTCACCACCTATATCTCCGTGAGTGGGAGCCGTGTATAGAGCCCCGTTGGTCCCAGAACAGATCGACGCCATCGTGGTCGACGTCCTCGGAACACTTGTCGACGAAGACGGAACGTGGTCCAGGGTCGCCGGGCCCTTGGCGGCCGAGGCTGGTTTGACCGGGCCTGCAGATCTGCTCGCGTCGTGGATAGCGCTCTTCGACAAGCGTATGAACGCTGTCGTGGACGGGGACGCCCGGTGGCGGCCGCATCGACAGCTCGTCAGCGACTCCGCACGCGAGGCGATCCTGGGCGGCGGCGGAACCCCGTCCCCGGCTGCCTTGGCCCTGGTGGCGTTCCTCGACTGCGAGTACCCGGCATGGCCCGATGTGGCGCCGGCAACGGCCGCGCTCCGCCGATCCCGGCTCGTCGCCGGCGTCAGCAACGCCGATCTCGACTCGCTTACCCGACTGGCGAACAACAACGTGATCAGCTGGGACATCGCACTGTCCACCGGAACCGCAGGCACCTTCAAACCCGCGCCCGCTGCTTACCGGTACGCGATCGACGCGCTGCGCATCGATCCGTCGCGGACACTGTTCGTAGCCGCGCATCCTTGGGATCTGCGAGCCGCGTCCGAGCACGGGTTCCGCACCGCCTACATCGCCCGCCCCGGTGCCAAGCCGCCAGCAGAGGAAGACCAGCTCGACCTTGCAGTGGACGACCTGTCCGGTTTGGCTGGGTTCCTCACCGAACGAACCGCCGACCTCCGATAGCCGTCATGGCAAACGCAGAAACGACCCGAAACGCTACGACTCGCACCGAGTTGGGCGCCCTGGCATACTCGGGCGGTGCCTGCGCAGGACGCGGTGGAGGATGAGGTTCGCCGGTTCGCCGAGGACTTGAAGAAGCGTTTGTTGCAGGGTCAGTTTAGGCATGTGAAGGCCTTCGCGGATCGGCCGGAGCTGACGGGGGTAGGCCGTTCCACGGTGTATGAGGCGCTGCGGGGCTCGCGGATACCTAGTGACGTGACGGTCGCCGGCCTGTTGAGCAGTGTCGTCCAGGCAGACCAGCAGGAGATCAGCGGCTGGTTGCGGCGACGGGCCGAATTGGCGGATTCGGCGGGGTCCATGGCTGATGCGGCGGCGCCCGCCGATCCTCTCCTGGTGGCGCCGGCTGTGGAGAGCCTTGGGGAGCCGACGTTGAAGAACAGGTTCCGTCGGGGCTTGGCGGCGGCGCTGGTGGCCGCCGGTGTGGTGGTGGGGGTGGGGGGGACGTTGCTGGTCGAGACGCTGCTGCCCTCGCGTAGCTCGGCTACTGCGCGTTCTTGTGCGCCGGCGGCGGATCTGCGGAGCGGGGCGGTGGCGGCCCGGACGGCGAACACACAGGGTCAAGGGGTGTACGCCTATACGGGGCCGGATGGGCGGTGTCGCAGCGGATTTTTGGGTGAACAGAGCCAGATCAGTGTGGTCTGTCAGGTGCTGCACGGGAAGGACATCACCGACACCTACCGCAACGTGGTACGCCGTTGGGCGGTGTGGGACAAGTTGTCCAGCGGCGCCTACGTGCCCGACCTGTACACCGACCTGCCCAAGGGCAACACCCCGAAGCTGGTGGATGGTCTTTCGGCCTGCTGACGTCGCCAGGTGCGCCTACGCCAGGCGCGGCGTTCAAAAGGTGTTTGTGCAGGTCAACGTCAGTCCAATCGATCCAGTGGACCACCTTGGACAAGTCATGGCTACCGGCGCTGGCGTGCTGGGGCGGGTTTGTGTTCCGCTCAGCTCGCGCAGCGCAAGCTGCGGTGCGGCTGCCGCCGCGACCTGACTCGACAAAGGAAAGCAGTGGTCCGCTGATGCCTTTTCTCCAGCTGAAATCCGGTCGGTCGTGGCTGACCGTGGGGGTGTGCGTCGCGTTGCTGAGCGCGCCGGGAACCGTCGCGGCCGCCAGCCCGACGACGACCGGCGCTGCCGCGGTCAGCACGACCGGTTCGGCTGGGCGGTCGGCGGTGCTGGACGGGCGAAACGCCGACAGCAACGACTACCTCAACCGCGATGGCAGCCACACCGTCCAGCTGTTCGGGCAGCCGGTGAACTACCGAACATCCAGCGGCGGGTGGCAACCCATCGACAACACCCTGGCGGCGGACCCCGCTGCTCCCGGATCCTTCCAGAACACAGCGAATTCATGGCACGTCCATTTCGCATCGACCGCCGTCGGGATCACGGTCAACACCGACGCAGGTGCCGTGGTGATGAAACCGGTGGGTGGGCGTACGGTCGTGCCGCGGATCATCGGCGCCACCGCCACCTACCGGGACGTCTGGCCAGACACCGATCTGGTCTACACCGTGATCGGCGCGGCGGTGAAGGAGTCAATGCTGCTCAAGACCGGTCGCGCTGCTGCAGCGCACGACTTCTCTGTGTCCACCACAGCACCGCGGACCACCTGGGGGACCGGCCGATTCTTTCCACCTCCGGCGTCGTTGACAACGGCGGCGCTGACCAATCAACCCGACGGATCAGTCGCGGTCGCGCGCGCCGGGGCGCAGCAGACCGCACTACTGGCATCGCCGGCCGTCATCGCCCACGGCGGCGACACCGCCGTGAACGCCGCGGCGCAGCTGACCAGCAGCGGCCGCGGCAACGTGCGACTGGCGATCAGCCCGGCGTGGCTGGCAGCGCAGCCGGCGTCGGCGTTTCCGATCGATGTGGACCCCAGCGTGGCGTTGACGACGACGACGGCGCACAGCTACAAATCCGACGGCTACAACTGCACCGATTGCGGTTTGCAGTTCGGCAACACCCAAGACGGCGGCAACGTGTACTGGCGGTCAGTCGGACACTTCAACTACGAGCAGCTTTTCGGGGACACCGTGACAGCGGCGTCGATGTCAATCAGCTACGTCGCCGGAACCAGGGACAGCTACCCCGTCAACGTCCACCACGCCACGGCGTTGTCCTACAGCGGCGCCGCCGCCGGATCGGTATTGGCCAGCGGCAGCCTGAGCAGCGGGAAGATCAGCGGCGTTGGACTCACCAGCACACTGGCCGGGTGGGTCAAGGGGCGCGTCTCCGGTGGCTACTTCGGGTTCACCGGTGATGAAGCGGCCGGGGTATACAGCTATCAGAAGGACGCCACCACCCTGACGATCACCTACACCAAACCCGCGGTGCCCGGGGCGCCCCGTTCGGTGTCGGCGACCGCCGGCAACGCCTCCGCCAAGGTCAGCTTTTCCGCACCGACCAGCAACGGCGGCGCCGCGATCACTTCCTACACCGCCACCGCCAGCCCCGGCGGGAAAACGGCGACAGCCGCGGGCAGCCCACTGACCGTGACCGGCCTGACCAACGGCACCAAATACACCTTCACCGTCCGGGCCACCAACAGCGTCGGCGCCGGCCCAGCATCCGCCGCCTCCACCGCGGTCACCCCCGCCCCGGTAGCGGTGGTGCCGGGCGCACCGAGGTCGGTGTCCGCCGCAGCGGGCGACGCCTCCGCCAAGGTCAGCTTTTCCGCACCGACCAGCAACGGCGGCGCCGCGATCACTTCCTACACCGCCACCGCCAGCCCCGGCGGGAAAACGGCGACAGCCGCGGGCAGCCCACTGACCGTGACCGGCCTGACCAACGGCACCAAATACACCTTCACCGTCCGGGCCACCAACAGTGTCGGCGCCGGCCCGGCATCCGCCGCCTCCACCGCGGTCACCCCGATAGCCGCTGGCGGTGGCGGGATCCCGAACAACGCGTTGGGATTCGACGCCGCCTCCGACCAGTCCTCAGCGGACGTATCCTGCATGAAAGGCGCTGGATACACCTACGAAGTGCTGTATGTCAACATCAACTCCGACTGGGCATCCACCTACTCCGCGCTCCACAGCAACGGTATGCAGGCCGTCCTGCAGCAGGGACACGTCGACGACGCGTTCTTCCAAGACCCCGCCACCGGAACCTCCACCGGTGAGGACAACGCCGCCGCCGCCCGATCGGTCAGCTACCCGCAGGGCGCCGACTTCTTCCTCGACGTCGAGGGAACCACCGCCAGCGAATCGACCTTGGTCGCATGGGTGAACAACTGGGCGGCGCAGATCAAAGCGGCCGGCTACGTACCAGGTGTGTACTCAGGTGCCGGGGCCAACCTCACCAGCTCCGACCTGGCCCCCGCCACCCTCCCCGACGTGAAGGTCTACTGGCAGTCAGAATCCACCTCAGCGCCAGACCCCGCCCAGGGGTACGTCATTGTCCAATCATTGAGCACCAACGGCCCCTGCGGGTTCAGCATCGACCCCGACAACGCCAAAATCGACCTCAACGGCAACACCCTGCACGGCAGCGGATGGCCCGCTTGCCAAAACCCACGCGACCGGGGGGTGGCGACACGGTCAGCTGGTCGACGTCGTCCATGCTCCGCGTTGAGCGCGCCACTGGGTCTGTAACGCCACCAGAGACCGCCATCAGCGGAAGATTCGTCACTTGACCCGCCGCCGCGACCCCGGCTGGGGCACTGCGTCGGAGGCAAAACCGCCAACGATGCGACCTTCCACTTCACCAACGCCGCACCACAGGCATCGGGTGCAACCAGTCCAAACAGCTGTGGGCCGGCCTCGAGAATTACATCCTGGAGCATGCCGCCACCTACAAGCAGCGGCTTGCCGTCTTCACCGGACCCATCCTGCTTCCCGACGACCCAACCTACCGAGGCGCGGATCCTTTGCGGTTCCATAAGGTCGCCGCCCCGCCTCCACAGCGACTCGCCGCCTCCGGGCAGTCTTAGACCAGACACCGCTGGTGCGACGAATTCTCGCCGCACCCAACCCCGCCGGTAGCCCATCCCCGGCACTGACCGCGGTGGCGATCGGATATACGTTGGAAAGGCGGCGACTGCGTTGGGGACCCACCTGCACGGTCCTCTGGGACCGCCGGGCGCGGGAGTTGTCCCCAACTGACCGCCCCGCCGGATCTCGGTTGGTCAATAACGCCCATGGGCGCTGCCTTAAATCACCGGGCTGCCGTGCGGTAGCGTGTGAAACCGGCCAGCGGGTCGGAATGACTTGCCCGCTCCCCGAAGTGGTCGCCTCGGATACGCTTTTGGCCAGCTGAATGGCGGCAATGATCCCGGGCTGATGTCGGGGTTGGTCGGGTGAATAATTCTGACTAAGACCTGTCGACGACGCCGGTTGTCATCGGCGGTCGGGGTGACGGCGCCGGACCGGTTGCCGCCGGAAACCCGGAGACGCGGCGCTGACCAATTTGTTGGTCGCCCGCGTTGGCCAGGGTTGGGTATCTGTTCAATACGCCACTCGGTGACCGCGCTGTTGGCGTGTACGCCGCGTGAGGCCGATCGGTCTACCCGCTGATGGGCTCAGACACCGTTGGTGAGTAACGTTGGTTGATGATCACGGCAAACGACTTGACGATGAGGTACGGCGAGAAGACGGTCGTGGACGGGTTGAACTTCGACCTCCGCCCCGGGGTGGTCACCGGGTTCCTGGGCCCGAACGGTGCCGGGAAGTCCACCACGATGA
>CAXSEW010000261.1:0-6288 GCA_964236185.1 uncultured Nakamurella sp.
TCTATTCGAATTATCTGGCCAGAGGACGGCCCGCCAGCGCATCGCTGCAGGTCAGGGCCAAGCCGCTCTCCGTCGGACTCGAACAGGCGGTCAATTCCTGTGCCAGATAGCGTGAACAAAGACGGCCACATAATTCGAACAGTTACAGTCGAGGTGGCCCGGGAGCGGTTCGCCCCGTGATTGAGCCATCAAGCCTTACGCTCGATGGATCGGTGTGGAAACGTCCTCAGGGGCCGAGCAGGTGGCCGGACCGGAGTACGCGCACACGCGGTATCGCATGATCCGCCACTTCTCGTAGAGGAAGTGTCATGAAAGCTGCGCAGTTCAGCTCGAACCGTTGGGCGAAGCCAGCCGTACGATCAGCCCGACGACCGAAATCAGAGCACCGGCGTTGTGGACAGGGTTCATCCGTGGTCTTTTCAGGCCGTGATGCCTGTCCCCTCGACGGTCGATCATCCATCAATAACTATTTGCGGCTGGTGGCGGTGGCGACTTTGGAGCGGACGCGGACCAGGGGTGGGTGGGGGTCGTTCGGTTGCGGGATCGCCGTCAGGCTGAATTCGGCGATGGCGCCGGGTTGGAAGATCAGGCAGTGGGTGGATCCACCGAACTGGAAGTATCCGAACTCGTCGCCCTTGGCGACGTGGTGGCCGGCGACGATGTCCGGACCGACGACGCAGGTGGACACCTCCACCATGCCGACGGCGATGAACCCGACCAGGCCGATCGCAGGATTATCTGCCTGCACGAGGATGACGGCCCGGGTCGCGACGTGGGCCAGGTAGCCCTGCGAATCCACCGACTCCGTTGCGTTGGCGCCCTGAAAATCGGTTTCTGAGTAGTAGGTGCCGGGTGCGACGAACGCCCGGACGATGGTGCCGGCGACCGGACTGTGCCAACGGTGATAGTTCGTGGCACTCAGGAACGCCTGGTAGACGGTGCCGCCGACGAACTGTTCGCAGGCTTCGTCGCCGGCGAGCATGTCCCGCAGCGAGTACGGCTGCGATTTGATCCAGAAGGAGTCCTGGAGGCGGACATTCACGGCGATCGCGTAGGGCGTGGACTCGCAGGCGGCCACGATGACGTCGTCATCGGCTGGCAAGTCGACAGGACGCTGACCGTCCTGGAAGCGGCGGGTGAAAAACTCGTTCCACGAGGTGAATCCCCAGTACTGATCGGCTGGGTCGTGTCGGTACTGCTCCATGCCCACCGCCTTCCGCGCGGCCGGGCTCTTCCATCCTGTGTCCGATTCGTTCAGCACGTACAGCGAATCCCGGCTGTTCAGGAAATCGCTCCACACCGCGAGGATGTCCCGGATCATCTCGTTGACCCGTGGGTCGCGGTAGGCGGCGAAGCCTGCGGAGGTTCCCATCGTCCAGTCCAGAATCGCCGCGAGTGGCAGCGTGACGCTCTGGTCGCCGAATTCCGGCGCCATGGTCAACACCTCGTTGATCATCCGCAGCAACTCGGGAAGGTCGTCGACGTGCCGCTGGTTGTACGCCTTGGCCCTGGGGACCTGCTCGATCATCTCGTTCAGATGGATACGGATGATCGGGTCGGCGTCGATGCGCCGCTGGAACTCCTGCAGCACGGGGTGCAGAACGACGTCCTCGCCCTTGGCCCTGACCCGCTCCCGGTGGCCCTTGAGCCACACCTCCAAATGGTGCTGGCTCTGCGGGAACCAACCGGCCTGGATGCGGGGGTCGACACGGTCAGCAGTCACAACGGTCACGGTAGGCCACCACCCCCGAGGCACAGGCGGGGCCCTCCGCCGCCGCCATGCGGACCCTTCCACAGCGGAGAGCAGATTGAGCCGACCACCCGAGGCGCTTTCACGGGCTGACGGCGGTCGGGACTTTGGCGGTGTGGCAGCTGCTCGAAGCGATCTTCACCCCGGCGCCGGCCAGCAGGTAGCAGGATGGTGATGACCGACTCGACTCATGTTCTGGGTCGGTACCCACCCCGGCCTTCATTTGCGTTTCGATGAGGCGTTGCTCTAGCTTCCGACTCGGCCGGGTCCGTGGCCCCGGCGATGTGTCGGTGATGCGATGTAGGTGGGCGTGGCGTGTGGCTGTCCGAGGCGGCACCGGGCGGCTACCGTTCGTCCATGGCGGACGCTGCTCGACCCGGCTCGTCATCCGCAGGGCGGCGGGTTGTCCTGGGCACCACATTCCTTCCCGGCTCCACCACCGGTCCACCGAGTGAACGCGGCCCCCACCGCGACCGCCCCCAAGGAGCCGTGTTTCAAGAATTTTCGGCGGGACTGATTCCGCGGCATTCTCTAATTTCAGGAACAACCGGCTCCTCCGGTGATGTCCGAAAGAGATCCCGCTGCGCTAGACGCCGGCGGCTCACCATCCCCCACAAGCAGGTTCGACCCACCCGGCTGGTTCAACCCGCGAAACGATACGCCGCGACCAACATCACCGCACCACCAGTACCTAAACCGCTACAGCAAGTAACACCATCAGCCAAGGTTTCGTCAAGAGCCCGAGGCGCGGCGCGGTTGTCATCACCTCCCCAGCATGTCGGTCATGGTGGTGACGGCCGCCGCTCGCCTTCAGACATTCCCGAATGCCTCTGCTACTGCACGTTTGCCGAGGCGGGCGGTGGCCGGCCTCCTGCGGTGGGGCGTGGTGACGGGTCGGCGCCACCACCGAATCGTCTGCCGCTGTCGTGCAACGTACCTGTGTACTTCAGCCCGGCAGCGTCTGCTAGTGGTTCTCGGTGCCCTCGGTGCCCTCTGTGGTGCGGGTGCGGCGGGCCCGGGTAACGGCGGCCGCCTCCTCGACGATCCGGGCGGCCACTTCGGCGAGCTTGACGTGTTGGTGCTGGCTGAGCTGCCGCAAAGTGTCGAACGCCTCCTGCGCTGCGGCGCCGCTGCGGCTCCGCAGGATCCCGATGGCCTGGTCGATCACCGGCCGGGTTCGTAGCGCTGACTGCAGCTGTTCCACCAGGCGCTGGGATTGGGCGAGGATCTATGCGTTGAGGATCGTGATGGCTGCCGGCACGGCGAAGACCTGACCCATCTGTTCGGCGCGGTCGTCGAACGCGTCGCGGGAATGGGCGTAGACGTTCATCGCCCCGATCACCCCGCCAGCAGTGACTAAAGGTAACGATAGCGCGCAGTGCACCCCGAGCCGGCCGGCGCGGGTCCGAACCGCGGCCACCGCGGATCCCCGCCCAACGACCCCGACCGCATGGTGGCGCCCTGCTCTGCGGCGCTGATGCACGGCCCCTGCCCCAGGCCGTACTAAATGTCATCGACCTGCCGGACGAACTCGGCCGTCTTGACCGTGACGTCGTCGCGGCCCGGTTCCAGCAACGTCAAACCCACCCCGTCGGCGCCGGGCACCGCCTGCACTGCCATCCGCGCCACCTGCGTCAACATCTCCACCAACCCGACCCGACCGGAGGACAGCAGCGCCAACCCCGCCATACCAGCGGCCAGGTCGTCGTCCTCCTCCTCGACCGACGACGACCCGTCGCCGTCGGCGGCCTGGCCTGCGCGGCCGGTCGCTGCCTCAGGGTGCGCTTCCCGGCCGCGGTCGTGGGGTGTGGGTGGTTGGTTCACGACTTCTCCTTCAGGCGGTCCACCGACCGTTGCGGCCGAGCGGACCGAACCCCTGCCGCTACGCCCCTTGGAGCCGGGTGCCTGCCACCGTAGTGGATTCGAGTTGCATGGTGCCGGTCTGGCACAGCTGGTCGCAGACCTGCCTCAGCTTGATGTTGGTGACCGTCGAGGTGCGGACCAGCATCGCGAAAGCGACGTCGGGGGTGACCTTGAACCGTTCCATTAGGATCCCCTTGGCCTGGCCGATGACGTCCCGGTGGGTCAGCGCGGCGTTGACGTCCTGCACCCGCCGTTCACCGGTCAACGCGATCGCGGCATCCGCCGCGAACACCGCCGCCATGACGGCGCTGTCCTGATCGTGCAGATAATCGGTGGTCCGGCTCATCAAACTCAACACGCCCAACCGCCGCCCAGCAGCCTCCAACGGAGTACAGATCATCACCCGCACACCCAGCGCTATCACCCGCGCGGAGAATGACGGCCACCGCGGATCCAGGGCCAGGTCGCCGGTCGCGACCTGCTTGTTATCCCTCAACGGGTCCAGGCAGGGTCCCTGCCCGGTGTCGTTTTGGGCGCCCATCACCCACCGGGCCACCTCGTCATGCTGCCAGCGGCGCCCACAACCGGCCCTCACCGTCCAGGGTTGTGAATCGCCACATTATTTGGCGCGTATTCGCCAAATTAAATGGCGCGGTTTGAGGCGTCGGCGAGGCTTTCGCGAAGCGCTCCACACCGCCTTTATGCAGGTCAGCGGGTCGCAGGGCATCGAGACCGTCGTGCGACAGCGGACAAATAATGTGGCAAATGAGCGCCACTTATCTTGGCAACCGACAGACGAAGGGCACCATAAAGTAACGGGGGTAGATCAGTACGAAGTAATCCGGCCGTGCCCGGACAGCGCCCACACGGCGACGCCGACGTACACCATGCCTGTGAATTGGCAATTTATCTGGCCGCTTCTTTGCACGCTAAATGGCACGGTTTCAAACACCAGTTCGAGTGCAGGGCGTGCGGACGGTAGGACGGCCATATAAGTCGCCAATAACGGCCAGATAGCTTGCAAAAACTAGGCCACTTACCGTGCAAGTTCACACACCGAGGGCTGGAAGAAGTTGTCGGCCAACGCCGCCCGGGAGCCGGCCCACTGCTGGTAGGTCGACACCGGCGACGTGGCGCCGGTGCCGGCCTGGGTGAAGTTGTTCGGCGATCCGCACGGGTAACCCGTCGACTGCGTCTGCACCGGGTGCGGTGAGGTGTAACCGTCCATCCGGCCGCCGTTGATCTCCACCCGCTCGCAGTCGGCGAAGTGGTTGGGGTCGTAGCCTGCGGTGCTCGCATCGGTCGACGGCAACGGCTGCACCGGCGCGTACGGATTGTTCACCGGCGCTGTGTTGCAGGTATGGCTCTGCGCGCAGTAGCTGTCGAAGGAATGGTTCTCCTGCACGATGACCACCACATGCCGGATCGCGGTGCGAGGCACCGCCGGTGCGGTGGCTGCGGTGGCCGCCGGTGTGTGGGTGCTCCACGCCGGGACCAGTACCGCCGCCGCAACGGCCACCGCCGACAGCAAAGCTAGACGGACACGCATCAGTCAGAATACCGCCCGGGCACCGCGACTCGGCGCCCCATCGACATCCTGTGTAGCTCAGGGCGGTGAGCACACAGTGGACGGCAGGCTGCCGCCGGGTGAACAGCCCAGCCGCGGCCACGCTGATGGTCACCTCCGATGCGGCCCACCGGCTGTCAGGCACGTGCAAGAGGGTCGCACCGTCGCGTCTGCGCGGAGATGCCGAGCCCGCTGTAACCGCATCAGTCGCCGCATCCGATGGTCGCTCATTCACTCGCAGTTCGCTTTAAGCGCCAGCGCCGGTCATCAAATGCAGCCGGTTCAGCGTGCACCGGCTTCAAAGCCGGTGAGCGGGCGGCCCTCGAACATTTTATCGGTCAATGCGAGGCGGCTTGTCGTGCCCGGCTGCTCTGGTAACCGCTGACCTGAAACTTCTCGGGTGCTCGCCGCGCGAGTGGCTGCTGGGCGACCGCGCATGTGTGCGGCAGCTATTTGACGGGTTGGTCGTTGGGTGGGGGCAGGGTGGTGCCGTCCCGCAGGAGCACCGGGCCGACGGCGGTGGAAGTCGCGGTCGGTGCGGTGGGAGCGGGGTGGGTGGTGGCGTGGGGATGGGCGGGGGGGGTTGACTGATGGTGGCGCCGAACGCTGGCGGCGGGGGTGTGCTGCCGGGGCCGACCAGGTCGGCCAGGGACACCGCTTGGTCCAGGCGGGGGGCACACCTAGCGGCGGCAGCCCGAGCAGGTCCAGGACGGTTTCGCCGATGCTGACGTGGGAGGTCCAGCGGCTGTCGATACCGGGGGTGACGCGGCCGCCGAACATCAGCAGCGGCACTCTAGGTCCGTAAGCCAGCTGCACCCCGTCGGGGATGTGTTCGACGTCCGGGGTGGCGACGTGGTCGTCCACCCGCCCCAGTCGTCCCAGGTCAGCAGGAACACTGTGTCCTCCCGGTGGCCGGCGGCGGCGATGGCGTCGACGGCCTGCCAGATTTTGTCCTGGCCTTTGCTGACGTCCGCGACGGGATGCTCGTCGAAGGGGCTGTCGTGCCACACCATGCTCAACGCGGGTAGGTCCGCGGCGTGGGCTCCGATCTGGTCGGAGCGGGCGATGTTCGGTGAACCGGCGAGTTGGCGGTAGAACGCGACGGGAT
>CAXSEW010000262.1:0-6272 GCA_964236185.1 uncultured Nakamurella sp.
GGCAGCGGAAGTGATCATCCTGTCGATTCTCCGCCGCTCCTGGGCCACCCGTCGACAGTGCCCGAAGTACCGGCCGGTCGTTACCCTGGCCGGAATGGCCAGACGAGCAGTGACGACAGCCGAGGTGGCCTGCGCGCTGGCCACCGTCCAGTCGATGGAGACCGATGTCGACGACGTGCTGCAGGCCGACCGCGCCCAGGTGAAGGAACTCGTGCGGGTCACCGCCGGCTTTTTTGCGCAGCAGCATCCCGGGCGTTCGGTGGAGGTGCGGATCCCGCCCTACTCGGCGGTGCAGGTGATCGAAGGCATCCGGCACACCCGCGGCACCCCGCCGAACGTGATCGAGATGGACGGGCCGACCTGGCTGGCACTATCGGCCGGAAGGCTGGACTGGGCAGCGGCCATGCAGGCCGGACGCATCCGGGCATCGGGCACCCGAGCTGACCTGAGCACATACCTGCCGTTGACGCCGGGCGACGTAGTCTGACCGCAGGTGCCCATGATGGCGCGAATGTCGGCAGCGGGTCCGTCATGGAGTGGGATACCCCACAATATGACCCGATCTCCGATGCGCCGGGCCATCTTTCGCTTCCATTTGCGCTGGTGATGACACGTTCGGCCGAAAGCTGGACGGCGTGGTGACGGATTACCGAGGCCAACGCCCGGGACCATTGACAGCAGGCGCACAGCGTAGGCACACGTTCTGGCCGACGACCGCGTTCACGCTGAGCTGCGTTTCGACCGAACCATCACTGCTGCCCAGCAGACCAGCAGGACCGTGAGGGGGGGACGTATGAAGGCTCCAGCCGCGGTCGCCCTGGTGACCGGTCTGACCCTTGCCGTCGTCTCAGCCGTGGTCATCACCGGCGTCCGGTCGGAGGCCACCAACGCCGGAACCCAGCCGGCCCCGTTCACCGTCGCGGTGGTTGCAGCCGCATCGACGGGTGCGGTGGTCACCGTGCCGATGTTGTCCGGGGCCGGGCCGATGTTGTCCGGGGTCGGGCCGATGTTGTCCGGGGCCGGGCCGATGTTGTCCGGACCCGCCGGGCAGTCGGCCGCGGCCTCTCCGGCCGGCCCGGCAGCCGCCAGTTCCCTGGCGCAACGCAGCGCTGCCGCGCAGGCCAGCGCGGCGGCGCAGCAGGTCGCCGCAGCGCAGGCCAGCGCAGCTGCCCGGTCGAGCTCAGCGCACGCCCGTGCCGCGGCCAAGGCGAAGCAGGACGCCGTCCGGAAGGCCGCCGCCGATCAAGCGGCAGCGCGGGCGGCCACGGAGGCGGCGTCGTCCCGGGCCGCGGCCAGTTCGGTCGCCGCGGCCAGTTCGGCGGCGGAATCCAGCTCCGCCGCCGCGGCTTCCAGCTCGGCGGCCGCGTCGATTTCTGCCGCCGCCAGCCTGGCGGCCGCGTCGAACTCACTCGCAGCGGCGAGCAGGAGTGCAGCTGCCGATCCGGCCGCCGACACCAGTGCAGCAGTCGAAGACGCTGTCGAACAGGCGAACCTCGCCGGTGTCACCGAATCGGTGCTGGTGATGAACAGGCAGACCGGAACGGTGACCACCTCGATCAACGCAGACGCCGAGGTGCCGTCGATGAGCCTGGTGAAGTTGATCCTGGCCGCCGACGTCATCGACCAGGCCGGCGGGCTGGACCAGGTGGACAGCGACACGCTCGCGCAGCTGCAGGACATGATCGCCGTGTCCGACGACTCGATCGCGCAGGACTTCTACGACGACGGCGGGCGCAGCGCGATCATCACCCGCGTCGCCCAGACCTACGGCCTGGTCGAGACGTCGCCGGCGCCGAACCTCCGGTACTGGGGAGACGTCCGGGTGACGGCGCGGGACATGGGTTCGTTGTTGTTCCAGCTGCTGAGCAGCTCGGATACCGGGCTGTGGTTCACCGAGGCGATGGAAGCGGCCCAGGACACCGCTGCGGACGGCTTCAACCAGAACTTCGGCATGAACGCGGTGCCCGGCACCGGATCCAAGCAGGGCTGGGGATGCTGCCTGGACGACGTGCTGGCGATCCACTCGGTGGGGTTCACCGCTGGTCAGATCGTCATCGTGCTGTCGACTTCCGCGCCCGACTCCTCGTCGAGCAATCTGAACACGGCACGGCAGCTGACCAACGACCCCGGGGTGCAGGCCGCGCTGGAGGCCGTCACCAGAACCGCCGCCGCAGCCGTCGCGTGACGCCCGACGCCTGATGCCCGACGTGACCAGTTTCGCTCGCACCGAGCGACCAGGATCCTTGCTCACGGGGTAATATCGGGTACCGCTGTTCCCCCGATTTCTCACCTCTGATCCGACGCCGTTCGTTGCCGTGACCCGTCCGCTTTCGATGGGCCGCCGCCGGCAGCGTCATCGACAGGAGCACGGTTACATGGGCATCGGTCCGCAACCGACCCGAGTAGTCCCCGGCACCGCCACCCCTCCCGCCCGCCTGGACCGCACGAATCCCGACGTCCTCCCGCGGTATCCAGAGATGCGGGATCCAGAGATGCGGGATCCAGAGATGGATGCGGCCACCGACCAGGGACCGAAGGAAGAGTGCGGCGTGTTCGGCGTCTGGGCGCCCGGTGAAGAAGTCGCCAAGCTGACCTACTACGGCCTGTACGCCCTGCAGCACCGTGGGCAGGAGGCAGCCGGGATCGCCGTGGCGGACGGCAGCGAGATCGTCGTGTTCAAGGATCTCGGTCTGGTGTCCCAGGTCTTCGACGAGCAGACGCTCTCTGCGCTGCGCGGGCACATCGCCGTGGGCCATTGCCGTTACTCCACCACCGGATCCGGCAGCTGGGAGAACGCACAGCCCACCTTCGCCACCACCTCGGTCGGCTCGGGCATCGCGCTGGGCCACAACGGCAACCTTGTCAACACCGCCGAGCTGTCGCTCAAGGCCAGCAAGCTCGACGGGCGGGCCGGCAAGAGCAAGTCGACCACCGACTCCGACATCGTGACGCGGTTGCTGGCCGACGCGGCTACCGACATCGGTATCGAGGCAGCCGCACTGAAGCTGTTCCCGACGCTCGCCGGCGCGTTCAACTTCGTCTTCTGCGACGAGCACACGCTCTACGCCGCCCGCGATCCGCACGGTGTACACCCGCTGGTGCTGGGCCGGTTGGACCGGGGCTGGGTGGTCGCCTCCGAGACAGCCGCGTTGGACATCGTCGGCGCGTCCTACGTCCGGGAGGTCGAGCCGGGCGAGCTGTTGGCGATCGACGAGGACGGCATCCGCAGCGAGCGGTTCGCCTCGGGTGATCCGAAGGGCTGCATCTTCGAATACGTGTATCTGGCGCGCCCGGACACCACCATCTCGGGTCGGGGCGTGCATGCGACCCGCGTCGAGATCGGCCGGCGGCTGGCGCAGGAGTCGCCGGTGGAGGCGGACCTGGTCATCCCGACGCCGGAGTCCGGCACGCCTGCAGCCATCGGCTACGCGCAGGAGGCCGGTATCCCCTACGGCCAGGGTCTGGTCAAGAACGCCTACGTCGGCCGGACCTTCATCCAGCCCTCGCAGACCATCCGGCAGTTGGGTATCCGGCTCAAGCTGAACCCGCTGCGCGACGTCATCCGTGGTAAGCGGCTGGTCGTGGTGGACGATTCGATCGTCCGCGGCAACACCCAGCGCGCTCTGGTCCGGATGCTGCGCGAGGCCGGAGCGCTCGAGGTTCACGTCCGGATCGCCTCACCGCCGGTGCGCTGGCCCTGCTTCTACGGACTCGACTTCGGCACCCGCGCCGAGCTGATCGCCAGCTCCGGCGAGGTCGAGGACGTGCGCCGGTCGATCGGCGCCGACACGCTGGGCTACATCTCGCTGGAGTCGCTGGTGGCGGCCACCGAGCAGCCGAAGAACCGGCTGTGTACGGCCTGCTTCAGCGGTGAGTACCCGATCAGCATCCCGGACCAGATCGGCAAGCACGTCTTGGAGGGCATCGCCCGCGGAGTCACCGGTGACGGCCGGGCGATGAACGGCGAGGCGCTGGTGGCCGGTTACAGCGCCCAGTCCCTGCGTCAGACCTGACGCCACCGGAATCCAACGATACTTCCTTCGCCGGACAGCGCCGAAGGCCCCGGCCAGACCCGCAGTGACGCGGGCCCGGCCAGAGAATGGAGAAGTTCAGACCGTGACCAGCGACGCGCCCGGACATCGTCGGCAATCGATCGGAAGCGGTGCGACCTACGCCGGTTCCGGTGTATCCATCGCGGCCGGCGAAGAAGCCGTCGACCTGATGAAGCCGTACACCGAGAAGACGCACCGGCCCGAGGTGATGGGCGGCATCGGCGGTTTCGCATCGCTGTTCAAGCTGCCGGTCAACCGGTTCCGGGAACCCGTGCTCGCCTCGTCCTCGGACGGGGTGGGCACCAAGTCGGCCATCGCCCAGGCCCTGGACATCCACGACACCATCGGTATCGACCTGGTGGCCATGGTGGTGGACGATCTCGTCGCCTGCGGCGCGGAGCCGCTGTTCCTGCAGGACTACATCGCCTGTGGCCAGCTCGACCCGCAACGCGTCGCGTCCATCGTGTCAGGCATCGCCACCGGCTGCGTCAAGGCCGGCTGCGCGCTGGTCGGCGGGGAGACGGCCGAGCATCCCGGTCTGATGGCGCCACAGGACTACGACCTGGCCGCGACGGCTGTCGGGATCGTGGAGGCCGATGACATCCTCGGCCCCGAGCGGGTCCGCCCCGGCGACGTGCTGATCGGTATGGAGTCCTCGGGAGTGCACTCCAACGGCTACTCGATGGTCCGCCACGTGCTGCTGGACATCGCCCGGCTGTCGCTGGAGGGCCACGTCGAGGAGTTCGGGCACACGCTCGGCCAGGAGCTGCTGGAGCCGACCCGCATCTATGCGCTCGACTGCCTGCGCCTCGCCCGCGAGACAGAGGTGCACGCCTTCGCCCACATCACCGGCGGTGGCCTGGCCGGCAACGTCGGGCGCATCATCCCGGCCGGTCTCACCGCCGCGATGGACCGCCGGGCGTGGACGCCGCTGCCGGTGTTCGGCTACATCGCCGGGCACGGCCGCATCGAGCGGGTGGAGATGGAAAAGGCGTTCAACATGGGTATCGGCATGGTCGCCGTGATGGCGCCCGACGACGTGGACCGGGCGATGGCGGTGCTGACCGCGCGGCACGTCCCGTCCGTGGTGCTGGGCACCGTCGAGCGGACGGGCCACGACCAGCCCCGTGCCCAGCTGACCGGAGATCACCCCCGGTTCTGACCGACCGGCGCGACGGCGATACAGCCGAGCGCTCTCAGGCGTTGACGGTGCAGCCCTCGGCGCTGACGTCCGCCGCGTCGGGGTCGTCGAACCACACGCCGCCCTGGCCGAGATAGCGGAACCGGACCTTCTCGTCGCGCGGGACGGCGACGGAAATGCTGCGAGTGCCGTTGCTGCGCCGCACGAGTCGGTGCGCGCCGGGCTTCCAGTCGTTGAACGTACCGACCACCGAGACCGGTCCCTCGTGCACGTCGTCAGGGAGGACGAACTGGATCTTGGTGGTCGACCCGTTCTGCTGCAAGCGGATGGCCATGTTGCTCCTTTTCTCTGCGCCCGGGAACACTCGCACCCGGACATGATGAACGTAATCGGCGCTGGAACCTGTCCTGCCCAGGCATGCAGCATGGGATGAAATGTTGCACGCCGTTAACACCGAGATCCCGTCCGCGGCGTTGGTCACGAGCCGCGGCTGGTCACCACATCCGGCCCGATGAAGTGAGAGAGACGTGCTTTCGACCGAGGGCGCGCCCGTACGCGGTGATGGTGGGGAAGGGAGTGCTAGGCGGAAGCGATCAGCGGTGGGACGTGCCGTTGGCCAACGCAGCCGGACCGTCCCCGTCGTCGTCGTCATCAACGATGTACTTCGCGTAGAGCGAGTACTCGTCGTCCTCGCTCTCGTCCTTGACAACAGGAGCCGGGCGATGCACCGGTATCCCGCGAAGTTCCTGAGTCAAAGCATTCGGGTCGAAAGAGGATTCGTGGTACTTCAAATCCCTGGCGACTTTGGTCTGCTTTGCCTTCTGACGGCCTCGCCCCATGAGCGGACCCCCTTGCACGTTGAAGCGGGGCGGCCTTGTCGGCGGCCCCGGGATGTGTTGTCAGTCGTAGCTCGATCGTACAGGTTCGCGACCCGCGGATCCCACTGCCGTCGGCGCGATCCTGAACTGCCTCGGGCGAGCTTCTGGACCGCCGTCGCACCGCTGGTACCGCTCAGAAGACACCCGGTGCGAGTTCGGCGGTGCCGACCTGGCGTCCACCGCCCAGCACCACGCCGGTAC
>CAXSEW010000263.1:0-6269 GCA_964236185.1 uncultured Nakamurella sp.
TCACCACGGTCATTTACGGCGATTCCCACGCTCAGCGTGATCTCCAGCAGGTGATCGCCCCACGCGATGGGTTCCGCGGCGCTGCGGTGGGCGACCGTACGCAGGCCCGTGGCCGCCGGATCGTCCTCCGCCGCGCCGAAGTTCGGCCCGCTGAGCAGGTCGGCCAGCACGAATTCGTCGCCGGACAGGCGGCCCACCAGACATCCAGGCGGGGCGTACTGCTCGAGCCGCCGCCCGAGTGTGCTCAGGACATGGTCACCGGCGGCGTGCCCGTGCGTGTCGTTGACGGACTTGAAGTTGTCGACGTCGAGGAAGGCAAAGGCGACCGTCCGCCCGCCGTCGATCCACTGCGCCACCTGCGACAGCAGGCTGCCGCGACGACGCAGGCCGGTCAACTCGTCGTGCTCGGCCCGGTAGCGCCACCGGTGGGCTTCGGACAGCACCGGATTGACCAGGTCGATGCAGGCGATGAAGCACTCGTGACCGGCGATCACAGCGACGCCGACGTGCAGCCAGCAGGTGAGCTCCTGCCCGTCGCCGGTGAGCAGCCGGCCCAGTGAACTGCTCGGCCGCGCACGGGCGCCCGTCGCTGACGCCACCGTACGGGCCATTCCCAGCGCCTCGGCCTGGTCGACCTGCGGGATGAAGTCGCGGACCAGACGGCCGGCGACCTTCCCGGGCGGCAGGCGCAGCAGCGTTGCGCAAGCCTGATTGGTGGCGATGATCCGGTAGTCGAGCGTGTGCGCAACCGCAGCCATCGGAATGGCCTGAAGGACGGTTTCCACCGCTGTCAACTGGGTCGGATCCGGCCCGCTGTCGCCCGCGGTGCCGTTGCCCGGGCTGCCCCACTGCAGGGGCACACCGGAATTTATTTTCACATGCATGAACCTAACTGCGCCTGTCGTGCATTGAGTCACCCGCACGGGTGAAAGGCTGACGGACAGTGGGTGATTACCCGGTCTGCCGGCGTGCCCAGGAGGATGGCCACCGCCGTGCAAACCGGTCATCGGCCCCCGGTGACCAACTGTGGGTAACCGGAACCGGGAGCCCGCGGGCCGGAGATCCATCCCCGGACCAGCGAAGCCGTCGAGCCCGGCTCCCGGATTTCACCCGCCTGGGACGGTGTCACCCAGCCGTGCAGGACCGGCCGTCCCCGCACCGGGGATCGGCCAGGAGACGGGGAGGCAGGTGTGGCCGCCGTGCACATGCCCCGGTCGAGGATGTCGATGGATGTAGTTGCACCGTAGGTGAACAATTGATCGATCGGGCGCGGCATCATTCACCCACCTGGGAATGGTAGGGGGGAACGTCATTCACGGACGGTAGGAGAAGTTCACCAAAACCTGTGGCGTTCGGGAGCACAATGGTCACCCAGTGGTGGACGTGAATTCACCGGTACTGTCGAGCGCCGCCACTGTGGGCAATTTTCTGCGCCGACTGCATTGCTCCGGTCGTGGCCGACCGCAGCTCCGAAATACTCGAGCGTGAGAAACTCGTGATCCCAGGGGACGGTGGTGAGCTATGCATATCGAAGCCATTTCACAGCGACGCGCGCAAGCCCGCGGACCGGCGTCGGCGCACAGCTGGTCGGCAGGCATCAGCTTGACCGAGCTGTGTCGCCGATATCTGTGGAAAGCGGTTCTGTTCGCTGGTCTCTCGGTAATTGTCCTGTACTACTGCCTACCGGCTCCGGCGGCGACCGACGTTCTCTACGGCGCGGTGGGGCTTGGCGCGGTCATTGCCGTTGTGTATGGAATGCGCCTCCATCAGGTCGCCGACCGGTCAGGTTGGTATCTGGTCGCCGCGGCCACCGCGTGCTATTTCGGTGGCGATGTGGTGCTCGACATCTACGAGCTCGTGCAGCGGATCCCACCTCCTTATCCGTCATTCGCCGATGCGCTGTATCTCGCCGGTTACCCGTTCCTGTTCGCCGGCGTGCTGCGTATCTCCCGCGCACCGGGGCGTTCCTGGTCCGGCTGGATCGATGCGACCGCCGTCTCGGTGGGGACACTGGGTTTGCTCTGGCATTACCTGATGGGCCCCACCATCTCCGCGCCGGCCGGCGTCGGGGACGGCTCGGGCACGGTGGGCAAGCTGGTCACCATGACGTACCCGGTGATGGATCTCGGCGTGCTGTGGGTGGTGGCCGGGGCCCTGCTGTGGGGGGTGGCTCGTCGGGGCGCGGATCGACTGCTGGTGGTCGCCGTCGGCTGCATGCTGGTGGCCGACTTCGGTTACGACCTGCAACTGCTGCACGGCAACTACGACCAGCACAGTGCGGTGGACGCCGGATTCCTGTTGGCGTACGTGTTGATGGCCACAGCCGCCCTGCATCCCTCGGTCGGCCGCGAGGCCGTTGCGCGAGATCACCCGTCCGGGCAGCGGCCAGGATCGGTGGTGCTGGTGGCCGTCGCGGCACTGATCTCCCCGGTCATCATGTTCGTCAGCGGTCTGACCGGCCTGCCGATGGATCTGCCGGTGCTGGCCACGACCTCGGTGCTGGTCTTCGCCCTCGTGTTGCTGCGCGTCTGGCGGTTGCTCGGCCAGATCAGCAGGGCGAATGTGCTGCTGGCCGAGGGGAGCCGGTCGCTGCGCTCCGCGCTGGCCGCGCAGCAGCTGCTCGAGGACGACCTGCGGTACCAGTCGCTGCACGACGACCTCACCGGATTGGCCAACCGGTCGCTGCTGCAGGACGAGCTGACCCAGGCGCTGGGTGCGTCGAGCCCATGCCGCCCCGTGGCGCTGTGCCTGTGCGATCTCGACGACTTCAAGGCGGTGAACGACAGCATCGGGCACGAGGTGGGTGACCAGCTGCTGGCGGTCGTCGCCCAGCGACTGACCTCGATCGTGCACGGCGGAGCGATGGTCGCCCGGCTGGGCGGCGACGAGTTCGCGGTGCTGTTGGAGAACGTCGAGCAGCCGGAGGTCGCCACCGCACTGGCCGAGCGGATCATGTCGGTGCTGCGCCAGACCGTTCACCTGCCCGAACACGAC
Organism: uncultured Nakamurella sp.; assembly: GCA_964236185.1. Lineage (GTDB taxonomy): Bacteria > Actinomycetota > Actinomycetes > Mycobacteriales > Nakamurellaceae > Nakamurella. The sequence continues at coordinate 2,995 of CAXSEW010000263.1, forward strand.
ATCCGGGTGGCCGTGAGCGTGGGCGTGGCGGTGGCTTCCCGCGGAGTCACCGCCGCCACGCTGCTCAGTGACGCCGATGCCGCGATGTACGAGGCGAAGTCGGCAGGCAAGAACCAGGTGGCGCTGTTCGAGAAAAGCATGCGCTCGCGCCTGCTGGAGAAGACGACCATGCGCAACGGTTTCCCCGGCGCACTCCAGCGCTCGGAATTCGTGCTCGAGTACCAGCCCCAGTTCGGTCTGCGCGACGGCCGGCTGGAGGGTTTTGAATGCCTGGTCCGGTGGCGGCATCCGAGCCTGGGACTGATCGCGCCGAACCGGTTCATCCCGCTGGCCGAGGAGACCCGCTTCATCCTGCCGTTGGGCCGGTGGATCCTGATGGCGGCCTGCATCGATGCGGCAGCCTGGCCGGTGACCGCCGGCGTGCCGCTCGCCCTGGCCGTCAACGTGTCGGGGTGGCAGGTGCAGGACAGCGGCTTCCTCGACAGCGTGCAGGAAGCGCTACGGAGCAGCGGCTTGCCGCCGCGGCGTCTGGTGCTGGAGATCACCGAGAGCATGCTGATGGCTGATCCGGCCGGCATGGCGGAGGTGCTGTGCAGCATCCGCCGGCTGGGGGTGCGGGTGGCGATCGATGACTTCGGCACCGGGTTCTCCTCGCTCAGCCACCTGCGGCAGCTGCCGGCCGACATCCTCAAGATCGACAAGTCGTTCATCGACCCGCTCGCCGACCCACGCAGCGAGGGCGACGCCTTCGTCGCCACCATCGTGCGACTGGCGGACGACCTCGGCCTCGCCACGGTGGCGGAGGGGATCGAGGACCGCGTCCAGCTCGAGGCGTTGATCCGGCTGGGCTGTCAGAGCGGCCAGGGCTATCTGGTCGCCGCGCCGCTGAGCCCCGATGCGACCCGGCGGTTCCTCGGTCCCGGGACCGCGATCTCCCGGATCCCGGGGGCGGTCGGCGGATTGCTGGTGCCGCGGGCATGATGGGCGTTGCACAAGCGGTCGCCCTGGATGTCCCGGTCAGGCGCCGGACCAGGACCGGGGGCGCAGCCGACGTGGGGCAGTTCCGAAGCGAGGAAGCGGCCGGCCTTGCTGGGCCGGCACGGCCCGACGACGTTCGCCTGCGCGTGCTGAGCGAGTTCGGCATCCTCAACACGCCGGCCGAGCGCGACTTCGACGATCTCACCGAGCTCGCCGCCCGGCTGTCCGACACCCCGGTTGCCCTGGTCACCCTGCTGGACGCCGACCGGCTGTGGTTCAAGTCCAGATGGGGTACCGCCGAGACCGAGGTTCCCAGGGACACCTCCTTCTGCCACCACACCCTGCAGTCCACGGCTGTGCTGGTGGTGCCGGACGCCCGGCGGGACGAGCGCTTCCGCGACAGCCCGCTGGTCACCGCTGACGACGGCTACCGGTTCTATGCCGGCGCACCGCTGGTGATGTCCGACGGCGTCGCGGTGGGTGCGCTGTGCGTACTGGACACGCTGCCGCGCGAATTCGGCCCGCAGCAGCGCGCGGATCTGGCGATGATCGCCCGGCAGGTGGTCAGCCAGCTCGAACTCCGCCGGACCAGCTACCAGCTGCAGCGCGAAGCCGCCGGTGTCGCCGAGGCGGAAGCTGCACTCCAGGGCAACCGCCGACTGCTCGACGAGGTGTTGGGACACACCGATGTGGTGGTCTACGCCAAGGACCTGACCGGCCGTTTTCTGATGGCCAACCCGGCGATGGAACAGTCGGTCGGCGTGGAGCCCGGCGACGTCGTCGGCCGAACCGCCGCCGAGCTGTTCGGGCCCGCCACAGCAGCCGAGTTCGACGCCAACGACGCGATCATGTTGCAGTCCGGTTCGTGGCAGGTCTTCGTCGAGCAGCTGCTGCAGCCCGACGGGAGCATCAGGTTGTTCCGCTCCACCAAATTCCCACTCACCGATGCGGCCGGGAACGTCTACGCCGTGGCCGGGGTCGCCACCGACGTCACCGAGCTGACCGCGTTGCGCGCGGAGATGCTGGAGTCCGAGCGCCGGTTCCGCGAACTGTTCGACTACAGCCCCGTCGGCCTGGCCCTCTCGGACGAGGACGGCCGGTGGGTGCAGATCAACGAGGCCGGTGCAGACATCATGGGCGCTACACCGGCGGAGCTGGTCGGCCGGTCGGCCTTGGAGTTCACCCATCCCGATGACCACCTGCTCGTCGCCCGGGCCGAGGGGGAGCAGGGCGCGATCCGCGGGGGCGTGGGTGAGGCGGAGGTCCGGATGACCCAACCGGACGGGTCGACGCGGTGGGTGTGGCTTCGCCTGACGCCGATCCCCGGGCCCCTCGGACGGCAGTGGACGCTGGGCATCGCGCAGGACATCACCGGTCGCAAGATGATGGAGCAGGAGCTGCGGCGGTCGCAGGAAGAGCTGGCAGCGGTCGCGGCCGTGACCCGCTGCGTCCAGTCCGGAGCCGATCCGCGGCCGGTGGTGGTGGACCACGTCCGATCGCTGTCCGGCGCCACCCAGGTCCGGCTGCTGGAGCCGGCCGCCGGAGGACTGGTCGAGACAGCGCTGGCCGGCTCCCCGGGCGAGGCCAATCAGCTGGACCCCGACGGCACGGCGGAATCGGTGCAGCGCAGCGGCCGGCCGGTCCTGCGATCCGGCGCCGGCCAGGGCGGTAGTTGGACGCTCTGGCAGCCGGTGGTCGTCGAGGACGAAGTGCTCGCCGTGCTGCAGGTGAGCTGGCCGCGCCCGGTGGCCGACCTGGCGGACCCGGCGGTCACGGCGGTGCAGATACTGGCCGGGGAGACGGGGACGTCGCTGCACGCCGCCCAGCTGCGGAGCGAGCTCGAACGCTCGGCGGCCACCGACCCACTGACCGGTGCGCTGAACCGGCGCGCCTGGAGCGAGCAGCTGGCAGCACTCACCGAGCGCTCCGAGAGCGAGGGTCTGGCGCTGACCATCGCGTTGATCGACCTCGACAACTTCAAGGCCTACAACGACAGCCATGGCCACGCGGCCGGCGACGACCTGCTGTGCGACTTCGCCACCGACGTCCGGCAGCAGGTCGGCGTCTCCGGCCTGTTCGCCCGGTGGGGCGGCGAGGAGTTCATCCTGGCGCTGGTGGACGCCGACCCCCACCGGATTACGGAGCTGCTCGAGCGGATCGGCGGTGCAGTGCCCGGCACGCAGACCTGCTCCATCGGTTACACCCGCAGGCACCCCGGCGAAGCCGTCGAGCACTGCATCGCACGTGCCGACGTCGCCCTCTACGCGGCCAAGGCCGAGGGGAGGGACCGGGTCGTC
>CAXSEW010000264.1:0-6247 GCA_964236185.1 uncultured Nakamurella sp.
CGGCGCCCACGATGCGGCCGCGCCGCCCCGCCTCGTTGACCACCACCGCGCCGGCGCGCAGCTCGCCGGTGTACCGCGCACCCGGGTCGAGGACGCCGTGCTCGATGACCGTGGTCGGTGCGGAACCGTTGTCCCAGTAGAGCTGGTTGAAGTAGGTGACGTGCGCGATCGGTATGTCGCGCCGCTCGGCCAGCACATGCTTTTGCGTGCAGGGCTTTTCGTCAGGAGTGTTGTGTTCCAGGTAGATCGCCGGCAGGTCGACGCCCGGTGTCCGACCGAGCCAGCTGCGCACCAGGTCCAATTCGTGCGGACGCTGCAGCACGACGACATCGAAGTCCCTGTCCCGCAACTGCTCTGGCGAGCATTCTTGTACCGACGCGGGCCAGTTCCAGGTCCGGGCGCGGCCGACACCGTCGCCGCCGCGGTCCGGCAGCACGGGGACCACGTAGTCGTGCCGGCCCTGTACGAAGGCGGTGGTCCAACTCCCGTGCACGTGCCACAGCAGGATTCTCATCGGGCACCTCTCATCGAGCACCGGCGAGGGAGTCGATCCGCTGCGGCGCCAGTAATTGCACCGCGGCCACGATGTCGGTGCTGCTGACGGAGGTCAGGCACGGATGCCCGACGACGGGGCACAGCCGGCTGCGGCTGTCCCGGCACGGCGCGTGCTGATTCCCCAGCAGTACCAACGGAACCCCGTGCGGCGCCCAGCGCACCGCCGGGACGACCGGCGAGAACAGCGACACCACCGGTGTTCCGACAGCTGCGGCCAGGTGGGCCGGCCCGGTGTTCGCCACCACCACCACTGCGGCGCCATCCAGCACCGCGGCCAGCTCGGTCAGCTCCAGCCGGCCGCCCAGGTCGAGCACCGGGGCAGTTCCGCCGCCCGACGACACCGCTGCCGTCAGCTCTCGTTCCGCCGCACTGCCGGTGACCACCACCGCCCAACCCTCGCTCCGCAGCGCGCTGACCGCGGCCCGCCACAACGGCGCCGGGTAGGCCCGGGCCGGTGCGCTGGTGCCCGGGTGGACGACCAGGTAACCCGGCCGGGCGCCGGTATCGGTGACCGATGCCAGCAGTGTGGCGACCGAAGGAAGCGGCCGGCGAAGAGCCAGCCGGCCGTCGTCGATCGACGGTGGCGGGAAGCCCGCGCCGATGGCAATCTCCAGCATCCGGAGCGGTTCCGGCGCGTCGCCTGGCGGCGGTAGCCGGACGTCGAGCAGCGCCCCCGGATAGTCCTCGCTGACAGCGGCGATGCGCTGCACGCCGGCCAGCCGCAGCAGCAACGCCGTGGGCAGCGCCGACTGGTGGAAGGAGGTCAGGACAACGGCTTCATCGATTTCCGCATCGGTGAGCCGGGCCGTGATGGACCGCAGGTCGTCGGCGTTCACGGCCGGCGCCGGGCTCATGATCCACGGACAGCGCCAGACCAGCACGTCGTCGACGCCGGGGAGCAGTCGGGCCGCCGCCGCGCCCTCCGGACCGGCCAGCACCGTCAGCCGGTCCGCACCGGCTGCTACCGCCCGGATGGCGGGACCCGCGGCCAGCATGTCGCCCATGCTGTCGAGCCGGACCACCAGCACGTGCCGCATCGTCACGACCGCCCGGACAGCACGAGATCTACTGCGGCCTCGAAATTCGGTGCCCGTAAGGGTGCGTCGATGATTTCCCGCGGCAAGGTCTGGGCGGTCGGCACGAGGATGCCGGCGGCTCCGGCGGCCACCGCGCAGGACATGTCGGAACCGATGTCGCCGATGACGACGCAGTCGCGGGCCGGCACGCCCAGGCTGGCCGCTGCCCGGTGGACCAGACCCGGTGCCGGCTTGCGGCACTCGCAGCCGTCTTCGTCGGTATGCGGGCAGACGAACCAGCCCTCGAACGGCCCCAGCAATTGCTCGACCCGCGCATTGACGGCATCGACCGAAGCGGTTGTCAGCATGCCGCGACCGATTCCGGACTGGTTGCTGATGACCGCGATCGGTATGCCGGCCGCCCGTAGGCGATCGAGCGCCGCCTGGACGCCGGCAATGGGCCGGACCAGCTCCGGGTCCCCGTTGTAGGGCACGTCGTGGACGATGGTCCCGTCCCGGTCCAGCAGCACCGCGGCCGGCAGCCGCACCGCCGGGGGAGTGCGCCGCGTCAACGCCCGCAGCCAGAACCACGACGCGGCAGGCGGTATGGCGACGCTGGTGGCAACCATCCGGAGTACCTCTGGAGCGGTGCGGGGGCCGGGGGCGATGCGCCGCCAGGCGAAGTCGGCGGACAGTGCTGCCCAGCCGGTCGCGGCGGCCAGCGCTACCGGCCGCATCTTGAGCGCCATCGCCACCACGGCAGCCGCGCCGGCGGCGGTGGTCATCAGATGCTGGGGCAGCCGGCCCAGCGGCGCCCGCGCCCGCTCCCGCCAGTCCGCGCCGTGCAGTCGACGCATCAGTACGTCGTCAGCATTGCCTCGCTGCTGCGCGACGCTCGCCCACCAGGTCGACGGCCGCACCGGATGCTCGGTGTGACGGGTGCCACGGACGAGGCGACAGCCGCGGTCCAGCACCCGCAGGGCTAGATCGGAGTCCTCGCGGAACGCCCGGGGGAAGCGTTCGTCGAAGCCGGCGGTCGATACCAGCGTCGACCGGCGATAGAGCAGGTCGGCCGTGATGTAGCTGGCGGTCGCCAGTCCGGCGGTGCCGCGCTCCCAGTCGGTGGCCGGGCGGTCGCGGGGCAGCGGAACGGTGAGCACGCTGCTACTACCGGCCACGTCTGCGTCGCCGTCGACGGCCCGGACATCCTCGGCCAGGTCGGCCAGCCACTGCTCGTCGACCACGACGTCGTCGTCGAGGAAGGCGATCCAGTCGGTCGAAGTTGCCCGCCACCCCACGTTGCGGGCGGCAGCCGGGCCGCGGCCGCCGGACCGCAGCACCCGGATGTGCAGGGACGGCGGAAACCGATCGACGAGCGGCTCGGCCACCGGGCGGTCGTCGACGACGAGGATCGACGGCGCCGACAGTCCGGTGTGGGCGGCGGACCGGACCAGGCTCTCCAGCAGCACGAACAGGGAGCGGCGGCCGACCGTCGGCACCACGATCGCGACGTTCGGTCGCTTACCGGCTTGACGGGCAGCGTCGGAGGTGGTCAACGGGGATCGAGACTGCGCCGCCGCACCGCGAACGGCCCGAGCGCCAACAGGTCGATCGGAGTGGAACCGAAACACTCCAGGGCATCTCGCGGCGAATCGACCATCGGCCGGCCGGCGGTGTTCAGGCTGGTGTTGACCACGACCGGCAGTCCCGTCCGTCGCTCGAAGTCGGCGAGCATGCGCGCCACCAGCGGCTCGGTGGCCGGGTCGACCGACTGGATGCGGGCGGTCCCGTCGACGTGGACGACGGCGGGGATGCGGCTCTGCCACTCCGGGGCGACGTCCTGCACGAACAGCATGTACGGCGAGTCCATCGGGCCGCCGCCGAAGATGTCGGCGGCCCGGGACGCCAGCACCATGGGCGCAACCGGCCGGAACTGTTCCCGCCCCTTGACGTCGTTGAGCCGCTGCAGGTTCGACGGCTTCCCCGGGTGGGCCAGCAACGACCGGTGGCCGAGCGCCCGCGGACCGAATTCGCTCCGGCCCTGGAACCACGCGACGATGCCGTCGGCGGCCAGCTCCTCCGCCACCGCCTCGGCGATGTCGGCGGGTCGGTCGTAGGGCACCCGCGCCGTGCGCAGCACCGACTCCAGCTCGTCGTCGCTCCACTCGCGGCCCAGATCGGCGCCGGAGAAGGCAGTCAGTGCGTCGCCGGCTTCCTGGGCGGCGAAAAGCGCTCCACCTAGCGCAGTCCCGGCATCCCCGGCGGCGGGCTGTACCCAGACCCGGTCGAATCGGCTGTCCTTGAACAACCTGGTATTTGCCACGCAGTTCAGCGCGACACCGCCGGCCAGCGTCAGGTTGGGCGAGTCGGTGCGGTCGGCGAGCCAGTCGCAGAGACCCAGCAGCACCTCCTCCAGCACCGCCTGCACGCTGGCGGCCAGATCGGCATGCGTTGCGTTCCAGTCGGTCTCGGGGGTGCGCTTCGGCGTCAGGGCGGACCAGTCCACGCCGGCCGAGCGGAAACCGCCCTCGGGGGTGACATGCACGAACTGGCGCAGGTACTCCAGGTGCTTCGGCTTTCCGTAGGAGGCGAGCGCCATGACCTTGTACTCGTCGGAGCTGCGCAGGAAGCCGAGGTGATCCGTCACGTCCTCGTACAGCAGTCCCAGCGAGTGCGGCAACTGCTGGCTGTACAAGGTCTCCAGCTTGCCGCCGAGGAACTGGCCGCCGAGGTGACTGTGCTGCTCCCCGCGACCGTCGAGCACCAGGGTGGCGCAGTTGCCGTCGAACGGCGCGGCCAGGCCCGCGGAGGCGGCGTGGGCGACATGATGGGGGACGAATCGCACGGCTGCCGGGTCGAGTCCGGGCAACGCGGCCGCCAGGAAGGACGGCGCCCTGGTCGCGTAGTCCTGCCGTAGGTCGTCCCACGGGTCGAAGACGCCGATCTGCTCCGGCGGCAGTCGCAGCGCCGGGTCGAACGAGTAGGTGACGGCGTCCAGTTGGTCGGCGCGCAGCCCCGCCTGCTCCAGGCACCAGGCAGCAGCAAGCTCCGGCAGCTCCCAGGCGGAGAACGGCACCGGCCGCTTGCCGTGCTTCCGCCGGCTGAACCGCTCCTCTTCCGCCGCTGCCACCGTGCGACCGTCCACTACGAGCGCCGCCGACGGATCGTGGTAGAGCGCGTTGATGCCCAGAATCCGCACCGTGTACTTCTCCTTCCGCCGGCCGCCCGCCAGGGAAGCACGAGAGTCGGTCAGTCGATCTCGGGTTGCAGAACAAATTTTATGCTGCGTCGGAGAAGTAATGCCCGGTCGCATCTGGATCAAACCGCTTCTTTGTTTGCATCTTCTTCTCGTTTACATCATCTTCTCGACCGGGCCCGTCACGGACAGATCACTCTCCGCCACGGCTCGCGCGCTGACCTGCCGGTCAGCCGGCGGCCGAGGGCCTGCCGGGTCGAGCAGTGCAGCTCAGAGCGGGTGACCATGATCAGCATCGGGCAGACGCGACCGCTGCCCGAGGATTGCGGGCGGGTATTCCTGCAGGTAAGCAGGGGTACAGCCCCGATCACCTCCCCAGCGCCGCGCCATTACTTCTCGGCTTCCGAGCACGTGTAGTTCCTGCACCGGAAAAAGTACATCGCCAGTATTGCACCCCGGGTCGGCGGGGCTGGGCCAGGACGGTCAGGACAGCCGGACTTCGTCGATGCGGACCGGCCGGTGCTCCGCCAGCGACAGGGTGGCGGCTTCGGCCATGTAGGCGACGGCGATCGCGTCGTCGACCGTGCAGGGCGGGGTGCGTTGCCCTGCCACCACTTCGGTGAAGGCGGACAGTTCGGCCCGGAATGCGGTGGCCAGCCGGTCCATGAAGAAGGCGGCGGGCGGCCCGGCCGGCCAGTCGGAGCCGGGCTCGAGGTTGCGCAGCGGAGTCGAATCGCTCCAGCCGGCCGCGACGCTGTCGTCCGTGCCGTGCACCTCGAGCCGGACGTCATATCCCCGGGCGTTGTACCGGGCATTGGACACCACGGCGGCGGCTCCGTCGTCGAAGGTCAGCACGCTCTGGGCGGTGGCGACATCGCCGAACTCGGCGAAGAAGGCGTCGCCCCTCGCGCTGCCGGTGGCGTACACCTCGACGACCTCACGGCCGGTGACCCAGCGGACGGTGTCGAAGTCGTGCACGCTGCAATCGCGGAAGATGCCGCCCGACGCCTCGATGTACGCACGTGGTGCAGGCGCCGGGTCCAGCGTGGTGGAGCGGACCGTGTGCACCCACCCCAGGTCGCCCGCCTCGACCGCGGCGCGGGCAGCGGCGAAAGCCGGGTCGAAGCGCCGCGGATAACCGATCTGCACCGGCACCCCCCGCTCGCGCACGTACTGCGCGATCGCCACCGCTTCGAAAAGGTCGGCGGACAGCGGCTTTTCGCAGAAGACGGGAATACCCGCCTCGACACCGGCCCTGATCAGCTCGGTGTGTGCAGTGGTGGCCGCGGCGATCACGATGCCGTCGACCCCGCTGCGGATGAGCGCGTCCGGTGAGTCGGCGGCCTCCGCCCCGACCCGCTCAGCCACCGCCGCGATGACAGCGGGAACGGCGTCGGTGACGACCAGGGTGTCGACTGCGGGCAGCTGGGACAGGGTCTCGGCGTGGAACGAGCCGATCCGGCCGAGACCGATCAGGCCG
>CAXSEW010000265.1:0-4157 GCA_964236185.1 uncultured Nakamurella sp.
CCGGTGATGAATTCGTAGGCCGCTGTCGCGACCTTCTCGGGCAGCGTCTCGGCCAAGGCCCTGGCGGCCGGGCCGGCGATGCGCAGCCGGTAGCGGTCGCTCACCGCGGTAGGCGCCCAGCCTCGCGCATCGCTTGGGCGAGTTGGTCAGCGTCCAGGAAGTCGCCAGCGTCGAGGGCGGCGCGACCGTCGTGATGAGCACTCATCAGTGCGGCATCGGACAGGACGGCGATGGTGTCCTGCAACATGTCGTAGTCGTCGGCGGACATGAGTACAGCTGCGCGACGCCCGTTGCGCGTTATCTCGAAACGCTCGTGAGTGGTCGTCGACGCGTCGATCAACCGCGACAGCTGAGCGCGGGCGTCGGCCACCGGAAGAGTCGTCATGTACGTAATCCTAGCGCATTTTTTGATGCAGCCGCCGCCTCACACCGTCGGCTCGCCGCGGCTGGCGGTCCTGACTTGATCGACTTCACCGACCGCTGCCGACGGCGCCCCGGACCACAGCGGCGACCTGGTCGGCCTCGATGAGGAAGCCGTCGTGCCCGTACTCCGAGTGCAGGGTGATCAGCGGCCGGGCGGTGGGCGCGGCGGCCAGCAGTGCTCCCTCCGTCGGCAGGTACAGCCGGTCCGAATCGACCACGGCGACGGTCAGCGCCGGCCGCATCGCCAACAGCGCCGCATGCACTCCCCCGCGCCCGCGGCCCAGGTCGTGCGAGTTCATCGCCTCGGTCAGTACCAGGTAGGAGTTCGGGTCGAATCGGCGGCCCAGCTTGGCGCCGTGGTGCTGCAGATAGGACTCGACCGCGAACTGCGGCCGCTCTAAAGTTTCCGTACCGGGCTGGAGCGAGCGGCCGAACCGGACGTCCAGTTCGTGCCCGGACCGGTAGGTGGTGTGGGCTATCTGCCGCGCTACGGCCATCCCGGCCAAGGGCGGCCGACCGCCGTAGTAATCGCCGCCCCGGAAGTCGGGATCGAGCCGGATGGCCGCGAGTTGCGGTGCGGCCCAGGCAATTTGATCGGCGGACGCGGCACCGGTGGTGGCGATCGCCACCACCTGCTGCACCATCTCCGGGTACATCGCGCCCCACTCCAGCGCCCGCATGCCGCCCATCGACCCGCCGATCACGGCGGCGAACTCGCGTACCCCGAGCTGCCGCGCGAGTGCCGCCTCGGCCCGCACCTGGTCCCGGGTGGTCAGCGCCGGGAACCGTGAGCCGTAGGGCCGGCCATCCGGCGCCGACGAGGAGGGCCCGGTACTACCTCGGCACCCGCCCAGCACGTTGATGGCCAGGACGAACAGCTCCCGATCATCCAGCGGCGCGCCCGGCCCGATCAGCCCGTCCCACCACCCCGGCGTCGGGAAGTCGGGACCGGCCGGCCCGACGACATGCGAATCGCCGGTCAGCGCGTGCAACACCAGCACCGCGTTGTCGCCGGCCGGGTTGAGCGACCCCCACGACTCGTAGGCAAGAGTCACCGTCGGCAGCACCCGCCTCGACTCCAGCTGCACGTCGCCGATGGCGGCGAACTGTCGGCCGAGCACTCCGCCGGTATGGCCGGGCACACGCAGCGGCGTGCCGGCCGTACCGGCGGGGTGGGTGCGCACGATCATGGTCAGCTCTGGTCCCCGCGGATCAGGACTTGGCTGCCCGGAAACCCGCTTCCAGGTCGGCCAGGATGTCGTCGATGTGCTCGGTGCCGATGGCCAGCCTGATCAGTCCCGGGGTGACGCCGGTGGTGAGCTGCTCCGCCGGCGACAGCTGGCCGTGGGTGGTGGACGCGGGGTGGATGACCAGCGACCGGACATCGCCGATGTTCGCGAGGTTGGTGAAGACCTCCAGGGCGTCGGTGAACGTCTGGCCGGCCACGACGCCGCCCTTGATCTCGAAGGCGACGATCGGCCCGCCGCCGCGCGGGGAGTACTTCTGCTGGTTGGCCTTCCACGGGCTGGAGTCGAGCGAGGGGTAGGAGACCGACTCGACCTCGTCGCGGCCCTCGAGGAACTGCGCGACCTTGGTGGCGTTCTCGATGTGCCGCTCCATCCGCAGGCTGAGCGTCTCGATGCCCTGGGCGAGCAGAAAGGCGTTGAACGGCGAGATGGCCGGGCCCATGTCCCGCAGCGACTGCAGCCGGGTCTTGAAGATGAACGAGACGTTGGCCTTGAACAGCCCCTCCGGGCCGAGATCGCGGCCCCAGACCAGGTTGTTGTAGCTCGGGTCCGGGTTGTTGAAGTTCGGGAACTTCTCCGGGTCCGCGGTCCAGTCGAAGTTGCCGGAGTCGACGATGGCGCCGCCGATGGCGGTGCCGTGACCGCCCAGGTACTTCGTGGCGGAATGCACGACGATGTCCGCGCCGTACTCGAACGGCCGGATGAGATACGGCGTGGGCACGGTGTTGTCGATGATCAGCGGCACACCGGCCTGGTGCGCCACCGCCGAGACGGCCTCGAAGTCCAGCACGTCCAGCTGAGGGTTGGAGATCGACTCCGCGTAGAACAATTTGGTGTTCGGCTTGACCGCCGCGCGCCAGGACTCCGCGTCGTCGGGGTTGTCGACGAAACTGACCGTGATGCCGTACTTCGGCAGGGTGTAGTGGAGCAGGTTGTAGGTGCCGCCGTAGAGCCGCGGCGAGGACACGATGTGGTCACCGGCCTCCGCGATGGACAGGATGGCCAGCGTCTCGGCGGCCTGGCCGGACGCCACCAGCAGCGCGCCGACACCGCCCTCGAGGGAGGCGATCCGGTCCTCGACCACGGTGGTCGTCGGGTTCATGATGCGGGTGTAGATGTTGCCGAGCTCCTCGAGGGCGAACAGCTTCCGGCCGTGCTCGGAGGAGTCGAACGCGAACGAGGTGGTCTGGTAGATCGGCAGCGCCCTGGCCTTGGTGGTCGGGTCAGGCGTCTGGCCGGCGTGGATCTGGCGGGTCTCGAAGGACCAGTTGGGGCTCATCACTGCGCTCCTGGGTGGCTAGAGGTGAAGGGGTGGCCTGCGGGTGAGGCAGGGTGATGCGGGTGGGGATGGGCGGACGGCGACAAGAGTGCAGCCGGCCATGAGGTGATACCCGGCCGGCTCGCGGTCAGCAGCAACACATTCGATCGCACACAGCGGTCTCCCATCGACCTGGGGGCCCGCCCACTGGCGTGCCCGCGCTTGCGCCGCACCACCTCGGTGCGCCGCCTGGTCATCACCCGGGGCACCCCACCGCGAAAAGAGGGTTGCCGCCCAGCAAGCCGGGGCTGTCGCTGGAACTCATGACCTGCGGGCGAGTATACGACCGGGTGACGACGCCCGCGCGGCAGGCGGATGGCGTTAGGCTCCGCCCATGCTGCTTGCCGGATGGGTGCGCCTGCACGGCGGCTTCTGGAAGTACCGCACCCGGATCGTCGCGATGAGCGGTCGCACCCAACGGGCCCACGCGTTCTTCTACCGGAGGTACCTCGAGTACCTGGGCAGCTACATCTCGCTGCTGGCGGCCATCGACGGACCACCGAAGTTCCCGCACAAACCGACCGGTGTGTTCATCGCTCCGCAGGCCAGGCTCGGCCGGAACGTCACCATCTACCAGCAGGTGACCATCGGCCGGAACGAGACCATCGGCAGCCGCGGCTTCGGCTCCCCGACCATCGGCGACGACGTGTACATCGGCGCCGGCGCGAAGATCATCGGGAACGTCACGATCGGTGCCGGGGCGAAGATCGGCGCCGGCGCCGTCGTCGTCCACGACGTTCCGGCCGGCGCGACAGCCATCTCACCGGCCGCCATCATTCATCCGGCGACCGTCACCAGCCGGTCCTGAGGACCGCTGCATCCTTCGGGAACGACGCCCGCGACCCTCTCGGGTGACAAGCAGTGGCACGGCTTTCACTCTTCCACGACCCCGCTGACCTCCGCGTCGGATGAATACTGAGAGTATTCACTTACTGACCAGGAGTGTGCATGATTCGTAGAATGAAATGCGCCGTCGTCGTGGCCGTCTGTGCGGCGTTCTTGTGCCCGGCTTCGGTCGCGGCCAGCCCCGCTCCGTCGCCGGTCGCCGCCGCTGGTGCCGCAGTTGCCAGCGCGGCTGCCGCTCCGAGTACGGCGGGTGCCTTCGTTCCGCTGCCCCCGCAACGACTCCTGGACACCCGCCGCGGCACCGGCGCCCCCAAAACCGTCGT
>CAXSEW010000265.1:4257-6230 GCA_964236185.1 uncultured Nakamurella sp.
GGCGGACCCGGCAGCGCCGACATCATCGGCGACGTCGCCGGCTACTACCTCACCGGCACCCCGACCGAACCCGGCACCTTCGCGCCGCTGACCCCGCAACGACTCCTGGACACCCGCCGCGGCACCGGCGCCCCCAAAACCGTCGTCCCCGCCGGCGGCTCCATCACCCTGCACCTCACCGGAGCCGGACCCACCGGCAACAAAATCCCCGACACCATCTCCGCCGTCGCCATCAACATCACCGCCACCAACACCACCGGAACCGGCTACCTCACCGCCTACCCCGACCTCACCAGCAAACCCGGCACCTCCACCCTCGGCTTCAGCAAAGACCAGACCGTCGCCAACTTCGCCATCGTCCCCGTCGGCACCAACGGCAACGTGCGCCTCTACAACGGCGGACCCGGCAGCGCCGACATCATCGGCGACGTCGCCGGCTACTACCTCACCGCGACCGCCGACACCGATCCACCTGCAGCGGTCACCGGTCTGTCCGTCGGTAGCGTCACCTCGACCGGTCTGACGCTGCGCTGGACGAACCCGGCCGCCGACACCGGGGCGGTCATCCGGCGCAACGTCGGCACCACCGCGCCCAGCTCACCCACCGACGGCACATCGGTCGCCAGCACCACCGCCGGTACCAGCAGTGTCGCCGACACCAACCTCTCCCCCGCCACCACCTACAGCTACGCCGTCTTCGCGCACGACGCGGCGGGAAACTACGCCACCGCCGCCGCCATCACCGCCGCCACGCTCCCCCCGCCGGCCGGCTCCGCCCTGACCTGGAGCACACCGACCGCCATCGACGCACTGCACGGGGCGCCGACGTCGCTGTCCTGTCCGTCGGTCGGCTTCTGCGTGGCCGTCGATTCGATGGGCAACGCCATGACCTACTCGGCCGGCTGGAGCAGGCCGGTCGCCGTCGACGCCGCATCCGCGCAGGCCGGCGGCCTGACGTCGGTGTCCTGCGTCTCGACGACGTTCTGCGTGGCGGTGAACGCGTCCGGTCGCGCGCTCACCTACAACGGTGCGGCGTGGAGCGCGCCGGTGACCACCCAGACGACTGCTCGGCTCGGTGCTATTACCTGCAGCTCCACCACCTTCTGCGCAGCTGTGGGCAGCGGCGGGGTGGCGACGACCTTCAACGGAAGTGTGTGGAAGGCAACGACTATCGACGCCGGCCAGCCGCTGGCAGCGGTGTCCTGCCCGACGGCAACGTTCTGCGCCGCGGTGGAGACCGCCGGCCGCGTCCTGACCTGGAACGGCACGGTGTGGTCGGCGCCGCGCGCCCTGGACGCCAACGGCGGCGTGACCTCCGTCGACTGCGTCAGCGCGTCGTTCTGCGTCGCGGTCGACTCGGTGCAGAACGCGAACTTCTCCACCACCGGGCACGCCGTCACCTTCACCTCGACCACGAGCAACGCGCCGGTGACGGCGGACAGCGCGGCCGGATTGGCGTCCGTGTCCTGCTCTGGCAGTAACGCCTGCCGGGCCGCGGACGATAGCGGCGCGGTCGTCACGCTAGCCGGCAGCACGTGGACGCGAACCACGACCGACGGCGGACCGTTCGCCGCGATCTCCTGCCCGGCCAGTACCTCCTGCACGGCGATCGACTCGTTCGGATCTGCGCTGCAGTTCGACGCATACGGGTGGAGCGCGCCGGTAGCGGTCGACCTACCGAACACGCTCACCTCGGTGTCGTGCGCGTCGGCCACGTTCTGCGCGGCTGTCGATGTGGCCGGGCAATCGGTGACGTTCGACGGCACAGCCTGGGCAGCGCCGGTCATCGCCGACAACGCCGGCGGGCTGAACAGCGTGAGCTGCGTCAGCTCCACCTTCTGCACAGCGGTCGGGCTGGTCGATGCCGTCAGCTACGGCGGTACCGGTTGGACGTCGTCCAAGACGATCGCACCCGGGACGCTGCTGACCAGCGTGTCGTGCCGGTCCACGGCCTTCTGCGTGGCCACCGGGGA
>CAXSEW010000266.1:0-6230 GCA_964236185.1 uncultured Nakamurella sp.
CCACCTTCTCCAACCGAACCGGGCTTAGTGGACCGGCTCACCGAGCTGATGGAGGTGTTCGAACTAATCCAACCAGCAGCAGCGGCGCGGGTTCGCGGCCACTCCGACTGCCCCTGTTCTCGCCCCGCGTCAGGCGGACTTGCAATGAACCGCTGGTCTCAACTCAGCTTCGGACGCAGGGGGACGCCGGTATCAAGGAAGTCGTACTCTACGCCCACAAGACAACCCGAGTCCGACGAAACCTCAACGTGCTTCGAGGACAAGACGCGCGACGATTGGTACCAGACGTGCGGGAACCAAACCTCACGTAACAGATCACGGCAGGCGAGACCGGTTGCGGCGGAGCAAGTGTTGTCGCCGATAATTACCTTATGTCAGGTAGTTACAATGCGCGGACTCTACAGCACCAACCATCGGTGGCGCAGTCGATGATCCAGTCCCCGATAAGCGTACACCGAAACGCCCCGGAGCTCCTTGAACGCCTACTCGCCGCCCGGCGCATCGCATCGTGACTGTCAGAGCCTGGAGCTGACCGGACACTTGCAGACGACGCCAGATCGGTGGACATTGGGCTGGTGTCCAAGGCGCTCGTGATCATCGATATCCAGAACGACTACTTCCCCGGAGGGGCCTATCCATTGGTCGAGCCCGAAGCGGCCGCTGTCGCCGCGCATGTGGTGCTGAATCGGTTCCGCGACGAAGGCGACCTGGTCGTGCACGTGCAGCACATCTCTGCCGACGAGGACGACACCTTCATGCGGTTGGGCACCGATGGCGTCGCTATTCAAGACCTGGTGACCCCTCTCGACGGCGAGGTCGTGATCTCGAAGGCACATCCCAATGCGTTCCGGGATACCGACTTGGCTCCCATACTGACAGCCGCTGGTGTCGATCAGCTGGTGGTGGTTGGCATGATGACGAGCATGTGCGTAGATGCGACAGTTCGGGCGGCGGTCGACACAGGTTTCAAGGTCACAGTAGTAGCGGATGCCTGCGCCTCACCCGATTTACAGTTCGGACAGCGCCATGTTGCCGGTGCCGACGTCCAGGCGGCTTTTCTTGCCGCCTTGGACGGTACCTACGCCGACATCGTCTCTTCAGAAACGTTCTCGCAGCGGTTGGCACTGTGAGCTCTCCAAGACTGGCAGTGTTGCGTCGATCGATAAGGCATTTCGCCCTTCAAGCGTAACGATGACTACTATCTCGCCGACGGAGACGGACGGTCGTCCTTCAACCGTAAGGATTCGACCCAGTTCAGCCCATCGCCGCTTGAATCTCGACGTGGCGGCGGCGTGAAAAATGGCCCAAGTTGACGGCTTGGCCTGTCCACGATCCTGTCACGCGCACAGGATTGCTGTCGTGCGCGTGTCCCGTCTCGCACGCCGTAATGAGTGACGCCATCATCTCACCGACGAAAGGCGCCTGTTTGAAGCCGTGTCCACTGGTGCCGACGGCAACGTAGTAGCCGTCGAGGTTCGTACGGTCGTAGATCGGGATCCAGTCGTCGGTCACGTCGTACACACCGACGATTCCGCGTGGTTGGCCTGGCACCCGTGCGGTCGGCAGTCTGCGGCCGACGCGCAACGTCTGCATTTCCCACGTCGCCGGTGAAACGTTGGCCCGCGCCTCATCGGGCTGTTCGAGCCACCGCAACGGATCAGACGGGGCTTCCATGCCCCCGACGGTGATTCCGTGTTCACCATCGGGCCGGAAGTAGGTACCCAAGTCGGCGTCGGTGACGCAGAATCCCAGTTCGCCCGCGAAGTCGGGCGGCGCCGGCAGATGAACGATCTCCTGTTCCAAAGGAGTGGTGGACGTTGTGAAGTCGCCCAGCACGCCAGCGAGGGCGTTGAGCTGAGACGACCACGGGCCAGTGACGTTGACGACGATCGGGGCCTCCAGCGTTGTCCCGTCGGCCAGCTGCAGGCCCCTCACCCGTCCGTCCTGCAGCACGCCGGTCACCGCGGTGTTGAATCGGAAAGACACGCCGATTGCGGCTGCGGCATGCGCGATGTTGTGTGCAGCCAACTGCGGGTCGCTGACGTAACCGCTCTGCGGAATCCAGTACGAGTCGCCAGGCGCTCGGCCGTCGGCCCAGAATTCCGCCTGGGACGGAAGCGTCGGCGGCCCGAACCGGGCCGCATCGATGCCCGCGAACCGGGCGGCGACCTGTTCACCGTCCAATCGTTGGACCTCGACGCCGAGATCGCGCAGATGGGTCAGCGCCGCTGCCATATCCAGAACGTCGCCGGGCAGGATCAGCAAACCGGTCTGGATGAAACGGGCCATCCCGGTCGGATCGTCAGCGCGCAGATACGTACCCCATTCCATCCACCGCCGGCCCGATTCCCACGCGACCACGGCTTCGTCCCGGTGTCGATAGTGATACCGCACGATGGCCGAGGAAGCGCCGGTCGAGCCCAGCCCAGGGGCCGAGGCACTGTCCACCACGGTCACCTGGTAGCCAGACCGTGCCAGCTCCAGCGCCACGCTGCAGCCAATTACTCCAGCACCGACGACTGCCACTTGCACGGCCACGGGATCTCCTCGCGCGAACTAGGTCCTTGACATGATGGATAGTAGCGTTACTGTACGAATTTAAGTAGCACTGAATCTCCTGCCCGGCAGGGGCTAGAGCCCCGGGAAGGACGGACGCGTGGCCAGTTTGGATGCGTCGACGCGGCAGGCGTTGGGGAAGTTGCTGCGGCAACTCCGGCAGCGCGAGCAGTTGACCCTGGCCGCCTTGAGTGCTCAGGTCGGGGTCAGCGTGTCGGCCTTGAGCCAGTTCGAAACTGGGAAGGCAGAGCCGTCACTGGGCACACTGTGGAGCCTCGGTCGTTCCCTGAATGCTTCGCTCTTCGACTTCTTCGCCAAACAGGAGAGCGAGTACGTGGACGTCACCCCGGTCGGGGACCGGACCGTGGTAGTCCAGGACAGAGCCCGGTATGAGGCCATCGCCCGCAGCTCCCGCCGCCGACTCGACCTGTTCTACCTCTACCTGGACCCAGGCGAGGGAGCGGTCCGCGAGCCCGTTGCCCACGCCGGTGAAGAGGCGGGCGTGGTGGTGAGCGGAACGATGGACGTGATCGTCGGCGACCAGACCCACCGGCTGGGCCCCGGCGATGGGATCTGGTTCGTGAGCAGCCAGATTCACACCTTCCAGACGGTGGGACCCGAGCAGTGCGTCAGCATCTGGGCCGACACACTGCCCGACCACGCACCGGAACATCCCGACGTGGAGTCGCTGTTCGGCGACGGCCGGGTGCTCGCATGAGAGCCGCGGGCCCTGATCCCTCATTGGTGAACGTCGTTCGCGACCTGGACATCGACCAGGATTACCTGCGCCGCGTCATCAGCACCCTGACCGCCATCGGTTCCTCCCCCCTCGGTTTCCGGAACGCCGGTACGCCCGAGGACCGAGCGGTGGCAGATTTCGTGTCCACCGAGATGCGGGCGATCGGCCTCACTGATGTGGCGCAGGAGCCGGTCGAAGTGGACGCCTGGCGGTTCCTGGGTGGGTCCGTCCGGGTCCACCTGCCCGGTGACAAGTCCGGGACGATGACTTATCAGGCCGTCAGCTTCGGCGGTATGCCGCCCAGTCCGCACGGCGGAATCACCGGGACCGTCGTCGATATCGCAGACGGTCGTCGTCGAGTGCTCGACCGCGGTGACCTGCAGGGGGCGGTTGTCCTGCTGGATTGGCGTCGCTCGGCGATTCATCCGTCCGCCGTCGCGCTGGAGCTCGGGCGCCGCGGTGTGGCTGGCATCATCCTCAACTGTCCGGCCGAGGGTCCGTGGTACCAGACCGCGAATGCCCTGGGCGGGTTCGACTCCCACTGGCCCGCTGGCGCACCGTCGATGGTGCTGGTCAGCAAAGAAGATGCGGCCGCTCTGCGCGAGGCGATGGCCTCGGGCCGGACCCGTGCCACGATTACCTTGGACGCCGAGGTGAAGCCGAGCTCCGAGGGTTACAACGTCGTCGGATATCTCCCGGGGACGTTGCCCGGCCCGATTGTGGTCGGGGCTCATCATGACGCTTGGTTCCGCGGTGCGTTCGACAACACCAGCGGAGTCGCGGTCATGCTCGTCCTGGCCAAAGCGCTGGTGGCCAGTGGGCAATCGCCTCGACACACCGTCTGCTTCTCCAGCCGCACCGCCGAGGAATACGGGATCACCGAGAGCCTGTTCGATTGGTGCATCGGCGCCTGGGAGCAGGTCGAGACCACCCACCCGCAGTGGTCGGCCGAGTCACCGTTCCACCTCTGCGTCGAGGCCAGCGGGCACACCGGTCTGCGGTCGGTGATCGAAGCGCCGGTTGAGCTGGCGGCGTGGGCGCGCCGGGTCGGCCGGGTCGCCGCGGCGCAGGGTTGGGCACCTACCGGGTGGCGGGTCGCACCGCCGGTGGCGGGTACCGAACAATGGCCGTTCCTTCTCGCGGGTGTACCCGGTGTGGCCTGCTACGCGTGGGAGAAGTCGTTCGGGCGCACGGACTACCACACCCAGTTCGACACCATCGAGTTACTGGATTTCGACATCCTGGCCGCTCAGACCAGGCTCTACGCACTGCTGCTCCTGTCTGCGGACTCGGATCCCGACGGGATCCTGGATCACGGAGCCAGAGCCCGTCAACTGGCTGCCATCGCCCACCGTCACGAACACACCGACCTGCAGGGAGCCGCCCAACAGCACGCACAGGCCAAGGGGCGAAAAGATTTCACCAGAATCGGCAACAGTCAATTCGCGTTGGATGCATCGTCGTCCGCCTGCTATCCCCACGAACAGAGCCAACGGGATCTCGCCGCCATCACCTCGGCCGTCGTTGCCTGGGAGAGCGGCGACCGAGCCGGCGCCGCCCGTGCTCTGCGGTCCATGGGTCATCACGAATTGTTTCCCTACCTCGGCTCCGAGAGCTTCGCGGCGCATCTGGGCCGCCACGAACCGCAGGCGCTCACCCGAACCTGGGCCGGCGCCAGCCACCTGACCCCGGTGGTCAACCTCTGGGACGAACTGGCCACTCTCACCGGACAACCCGGGGCCCGGCCCGGCGGGCCATGGCTACTGGACAACCTGCGCCAGGCACAAGATCACACCCAACTGCAGCTCACTCAACGGCTGGACGCAATGGCGCGCTCAGTGACCCCCCGTCACTCCGTCAATCGAGGTCGACCATGAAATCCAGACGCTCACTCACCGCCCTCTGCACCCTGACCGTCGCCGTATTGCTGGCGTCCGGCTGTTCCGGCACCAGCTCCACGGCTACTTTCACCTCCAGTTCCGCTACCTCTGGTTCCAGCTCCGCTGCCGCGGTTCCCGGTACCTCGGCAACGGCCACATCCGCGGGATCCTCGGCGGTGTCCTCGACGCCCCCGGCGGCGGCAGACCTGGCCAAGCATCGGGGCGGCACGTTCAACATGATCTGGCTCAGCGCCGGCACCTCGATCGACACTGCCGTCGACTACGACCCGAACTGGTTCATCCTCCGCATGACGGGGGACGGACTGATGAGCTGGAAGCAGGTCGGCGGGACCGCCGGCAACGATCTGGTCCCCGATCTGGCCACTGTCACGCCGATCCCCACCGACGCAGGCAAGACCTATACCTTCACCGTCCGGCCCGGGATCAAATACTCGACCGGCGCTACCGTGAAGGCCAGCGATTTCGTCTACACGATGACGCGGGAATTCAAGGTTCCCGGACCGGGCGTCGGCCTCTATTCCGGGATCGTCGGGGCCGAAGCGTGCATCACCAAGCCGGCCGCCTGCGATTTGTCGAAGGGCGTGATCGCCGACGATGCCGCCGGAACGGTCACCTTTCACCTGACCGCCGCCGATTCGGCGTTCCTGCAGAAGCTGGCCCTCCCGTTCGCCTACGTCGTGCCCAGCGGCACACCGAACGTCGACACCGGCACAAAGCCTCTCCCAGCCACTGGGCCGTACCTCATCAAATCCTTCGCGCCCAACCAGTCCCTGGAGCTGGTCCGCAACCCGATGTTCAAGCAGTGGTCCAAGGACGCACAACCCGACGGCTACCCCGATGCGATCAGCATGAAGATCGGCATCGCCGACGAGGACGCCGTCACACAGGTCGAGAACGGGCAGGCCGACTGGGTGTACGACCCGCCGCCGGCCGACCGGCTCAACGAGATCGCCACCAAGTTCGCCTCGCAGATCCACATCAATCCGACGCCCAACAGCTACTTCATGTCGATGAACACCAAGGTCGCCCCGTTC
>CAXSEW010000267.1:0-6222 GCA_964236185.1 uncultured Nakamurella sp.
CGGGGGAACCGTTCTACGTGGCGACCAGCGGCTCCTACGGCGGGCTGCCCACCGGTTCGTACCACCAGTTCGCCGGGGTCGCCATCTTCGGGCTGATCGGCATCGCCGTCGGCGTCACCGCCGCCACCGCGGTCTGGCGATGGCGCTCGATCCGCGGCTTGGCGACGGCACTGACGGTGGCCGGGGTGAACCTGATAGGCGGGTTGACCGCCTACCTGCTCGCGCCGGTGTTCGCTTCCGGAGTTGACCCGGCTTCCGTCGGTGCCATCCCTGCGCAGACCGTGGTGATCGGGCCGCCGACCGTCGGCAATCTGCTCGTCATCGTTCTGCAGCCGGCTGTGGCGATCGCGGTCTACACCTTCCTGGCGGCGTGGAACGGGCGGCCGGATCTGGCCCGGCAGTGGCCGCAGCCATCGCCGACCATGTCCCGCCCCTGACGACCCCGGCATGAAGGTGCTGCTCACCGGCGCTGCCGGGTTCATCGGTTCCACCATCGCCGATCTGCTGCTCGCCCGCGGTGACGAGGTAGTCCCGGTCGATGTGCTGCTGCCCGCCGCTCACGGTGCGGCGGCCCCGCAGTGGAGCCCGGCCGGCCTGCTCGTCGGCGACGTCCGCAACCCGGCGTTCGTCCGGAGCGTCCTGGCCGGCGTCGACGTCGTCTGCCACCAGGCGGCGATGGTGGGCCTCGGGGTGGACGCGGCCGACGCGCCGGAATACGCCGGGCACAACGTCCTTGGCACGGCGGTGCTGCTGGCCGAAATGGCCGCCGCCGGCGTGCGGGCGCTGGTCCAGGCGTCCTCGATGGTGGTCTACGGCGAGGGCCGGTATCGCTGCGGCGACCACGGTGACGTCCGTCCCGGGCCGCGCCGCCCGGAAGCCCTCGTCGATGGCCGCTTCGAGCCGGTGTGCCCGCGGTGCGGTGCGCAGGTGCGGTGGGCGAGCGTCGACGAGCAGGCGGCGCTGGATCCGCGGAACTCCTACGCCGCCAGCAAGGTGGCGCAGGAGCACTTCGCCGCATCCTGGGCCCGGCAGACCTCCAGTGCGGTGACCTCCCTGCGCTACCACAACGTCTACGGACCGCGCATGCCGCGGGACACCCCCTACGCCGGTGTGGCGGCGATCTTCCGGTCGGCGCTGCAGGCCGGGCGGGCACCGACCGTCTACGAGGACGGCGGCCAGATGCGTGACTTCGTGCACGTCGCCGATGTCGCCGCCGCGAACCTGGCGGCCATCGACCGGGCGGCCGGCGGTCGGTCGGTACCGGGCGGAGACGTGCTGGTGTGCAACGTGTCCTCGGGTGAACCACACACGGTCGGCGAGATGGCCGCGACGCTGGCGGCGGCGATGGGCGGCCCGGCCCCGCAGATCGTCGGTGGCGGCCGGGCCGGCGATGTCCGCCATGTGGTCGCGGACCCGGCGCTGGCCCGCGCCGTGCTCGGGTTCTCCGCACGCATCGCGTTTCAGGACGGCGTCCGGGAGTTCGCCACCGCTGCTATGCGGCCACCGGCAGTCTGACCTCGAAGCGGCAGCCGTCGCCGTGGTTGGCCACCGCGATCCGCCCGCCGTGCGCCTCGACCAGGCCGCGGGCGATGGCCAGCCCGAGCCCGGCGCCGGCGGCGTCGGGCATGGGTGAGCGGGCCTGCGCCCCGCGGAAGGCGACCTCGAAGACCTTCGGCAGGTCGGGCTCGGGGATGCCGCCGCAGCCGTCCTGCACGGCGAACCAGGCTTCGGGTCCATCGGTACCGGCGATGACGGTGACCGACCCGTCGTCCGGCGTGTGCCGGACGGCGTTGACCAGCAGGTTGCGCAGCACCCTGATCAGTTCGGGGTCCGACCCGGACACGACCGGCCACCCGCCTTCCGCCCGCGCGTGGAGTCGCACGCCCCGCTGGCGGGCCGAAGGTGCGGTGGATTCCATCGCGTCGGCCACCAGGCCTTCCACCGCGACGTCGTGGAAGTGCAGCTTCAGCGCCCCGGCGTTGATCCTGGACAGCTCGAACAAGTCGTCGACCATGCCCGACAGCCGTACCGTCTCGGTGTTGATGCGGCGGGCGTACCCGGCGACGTCGCCCGGGTCGATCACGACGGCGTCCTGCAGAGCCTCGCTCATCGCCCTGATCCCGGCCAGCGGCGTCCGCAGGTCGTGGCTGACCCAGGACACGAGCTCCCGCCTGGAGTTCTCGCCTGCCCGCTCCGCGGCGCGGTCGCTCTCGGCGGCCATGCCGGCGACCGCGATCCGGCGCCCGAGCAGCACGGCCACCGGCACCACGGCGATTGCGATCAACGCGCAGGTCACTGCGGCCCAGCGCAGTTCGGTGGTGAACATGAAGCCGCTGATCGACACGACGAAGACCAGTACGGACAGGATCGGCACGGCGACCAGGGCGGAGATGTTCACCGCGACCGAGCGCCCGCGCAGCAGGGCCAGGACGCTGATCTCGACCAGGACGGTCAGCAGACAGGCGAGCGCCGCCCACGGCAGTATGTGCAGCACGTCGGTCCACATGGCTAGCCCTTCTCGTAGCGGTAGCCGATGCCCCAGACGGTGACCACCCGCCGCGGGTTGGCCGGGTCGGGTTCGATCTTCTCCCGCAGTCGCCGTACGTGGACGGTGACGGTGGCTTCGTCACCGAAGCTCCATTCCCAGACCTGCTGCATCAGCGCGGTGCGGGAGAACACCTGGCCGCGGTGCGCGAGGAAGAAGGCGAGCAGGTCGAACTCGCGGACGGTCAGCGCGAGCGCCACCCCGCCCCTGGTCACCGTGCGGGCGGCTGGATCCAGGTGCAGGTCGCCGTCCTCCGCGGGTGCGCCGGCCGAGGACCGCGCCGCCGCAGCGGATCTGTCCTCGCCCGACCGGCGCAGCACACCGGCCACCCGCAGGGCGAGTTCCCGCGGGCTGAACGGCTTGGTCACGTAGTCGTCGGCGCCGTACTCGAGCCCGACCACCCGGTCGGACTCCTCGCCCAGCGCGGTCAGCATGATTACCGGCACGCTCGACCGCAGGCGGAGCTCGCGGCACACGGCCAGACCGTCCATCCCCGGCATCATCAGGTCCAGCACCACCAGGTCCGGCTGCTCCGACAGCGCGGCGGCCAGCCCGTCGGTGCCGTTGGAACGCTCGATCACCTGGTGCCCGTCCCGACTCAGATAGCGGGACACCACCTCCCGGACGGTCGAGTCGTCGTCGACGATCAGCACCTTCTTCACCGGCGTACCGGAGGCTGCGCGCAGGTCGCCGTCATGGACAACATGATTCACCAATAGGTCAACTCCAGGTGGTTGACCAGCAGCGCGACCGCGATCTGGGTGGCCAACGCCGCCGGCAGCAGCCGCCGCGGGAGCAGCACCAGCGACGCGACGATCCAGCAGCCGAACGGTAACCAGATCCGCTCCGTCTCCGCCTTGCTGAGTCCGGTCAGGTCCGCCACCAGTACCGCGGCCCCCGCAGCGAGCGACAGTGCCGCCGGCACAACGGTTTCGCGATCCACCAGACGGCGGGCGCGGACCACGACAGCGCTGCCCAGGAGGACCGGGACCGCGCGGCGGAGGCCGGCCGCGGCCATCGGGCCGACGGATATCGTCAGCGCGGCGAGATTGGCCCAGACGAAGTAGGAGTACGGACGCTGGCTCGCGATCCCCTGGTAGTAGCGCAGGACGAGCAGACGCTCACCCTCCAGCCAGTCGAAGCCGGCCAGGGTGAACAGCGCGGCCACCACCGCCGCGCCGGCGAGTGTCGCGAAGTGGATCCGCCGCCGCCGGGAGAACAGCACCGCCACCGCCACGACGACGACCAGCAGCACCAGACCGTAGGACAGGTAGGCGGTACAGCCCAGCAGCAGGCCACCGGCCAGCGCGACCAGCACGCCGCGGTAGCCGCCGCGCTGCGCCCCGAGCACGGCCAGTGCGACGCCCCAGGCAGCCACGCCGGCGAACAGGCCGTCCGCCGAGACTCCCACCCACACGGCACCGGGGAAGAACACCGCGAACGGCAGCAGTCGCCGGGCCGCTTCCGGGGCCCCGAGCGTGCGGAGCGTCAGGCACACCGCGATCCCGGCGGTGGACCCCACCAGGATCACCAGCGCGCCCGCCCAGCCGCCGCCGGCCAGGCCGATGCGGTCCAGCAGCACGAACACCAGGGTCGCTCCCGGTGGATGGCTCGACACGTGGGTGGTCCACGATCCCGGCCGGAAATCGAGGATGTGGCTGGTGAAACCGGACAGGAACGGACCGACCGCCCCGATGAGAGGCAGATCGTGGAGGTATTCGTTGGTACCGGTGAGCCGGTCCGCCCAGCCGGCGTGCCACCCGTCGACGAGCGCGAGCGACGCCGTCCAGGCCATGGCGGTCACCGCGGCCAGCGGCGCCGATCGGTGCCAGGGCAGGCGTTCCACACAGCGCGGGGCGTAACGGATACCGATCAGCGCGAGGCCGATCGCGAACGGGGTGCCGATACCGACGTGCGGCACGAACCGGGCCAGCAGCGGCGGGGACTGCAGACTCAACGGCACGCCGCGGGCCAGTAGCAGATAGCCGACGATGGATGCGGTGGCGACCAGCAGCAGCGCCGCGAGGACGGCCAGCACGTCGCCCTTGACGCTTTCCCGTTGCGGGGACGGCGACGACCTGCCGGTGCTGACCGGGGTGTCGTCCAGCAGTCGATTCGTCATGTCCTGCGAACCGTAGGACGACCGTTGCGATATTCCCGCACTTGCCGGCCGGCGGAAAGCAAATGGTAAGAACTGCCTCTCCCGTGCCGAAGTCCGAAATGATTCGGTAAGGCCGAAGTCGCTGCGCTGCAGGTGATCCGTCGTGAATTCTGCTGGGTATGGACCTTCTGCCCACCGGCACCGCCGGACTTGCGCCGCCCACCGTCGATGTGATCCTGCCGTGCCTCGACGAGGCCGCCGCACTACCGGCGGTTTTCGCCACCGTCCCGATCGGCTACCGGATCATCCTGGTGGACAACGGATCCGCCGATCGCAGTGGCGAGGTGGCGCGTTCGCTGGGTGCACAGGTGGTGTCGGAGGAACGGCGGGGTTACGGCTCGGCGGTCAATGCCGGCCTGCTGGCCGCCACCGCCGACATCGTGGCGGTACTGGACTGCGACGGTTCACTGGATCCGGCGCAACTACCGGCGCTGGTGGCCGCGATCGCCGCCGGGACGGCCGATCTGGCCGTCGGCCGCCGCCGGCCGTCGTCGCCGGGCGCATGGCCCTGGCACGCCAGAGCGGGTAACCGACTGCTGGCCGCCGTGCTGTCCCGGTCGGTGCCCGGACTGCGGCTCCGCGACCTGGCGCCGGTGCGGGTGGCCAGGCGGTTGGAGCTGTTGGGTCTCGACGTGCGCGACCGCCGTAGCGGCTACCCGGTGGAGACGCTGATCCGGGCGGCGAGGGCCGGATGGCGCATCCACGAGCACGAGATGTCCTATGGCAGGCGGGCAGCCGGCACCACCTCCAAGATCTCCGGGTCGGTGACCGGCACCGTGGTGGCCACCGGCGACATCTTGCGGACGGTGCAGCGGTGTCGGGCGGCGGGATGACCAGCCTGCTGGTGCTGGCCAAGTCGCCGGTCGCCGGCCAGGTGAAGACGCGGCTGTGCCCACCGCTGACCTACGGCGAAGCCGCCCGGCTGGCCGCTGCGGCGTTGATCGACACGCTGGCCGCGTGCTCGGCCACCGGCCTGCCCACCACGGTGGCGATGTCGGGCAGCCTGGCGGAGGCCGAGCGGTCCGCGGAGCTGCGTGCGGCGCTGGCGGGGGTGCGGGTGATCCCGCAGCGCGGCAACACCTTTGCCGATCGCCTGGTCGCGGCCCACGCGGAGGTCGGCCGGCGGGCGGCGGTCCTGCAGATCGGGATGGACACACCGCAGGTGACCGCGGCCCAGCTGACCTCCGCCGTCCGGCAGCTCCAGCGGCCGGGTACCGGCGCCGTCCTCGGGCCGGCCGCCGACGGCGGCTGGTGGGCGCTGGGCCTGCGCCGGGGGTCGGACGGCCGGGTGCTGGCAGAGGTCCCGATGTCGCGGCCCGACACCGGCGCGCTGACCCTGGCGGCGGCCCGGTTCCTCGGGTTGCGGGTCACCCTGCTGCCGATGCTCACCGACGTCGATGCCTTCCCCGAGGCGGTCACCGTCGCCCGCCAGGCGCCGACCACCCGCTTTGCCGCCCATGTCCGCCAGTTGCTCGTCGACAACGAAGTGAGGACCGCATGACGACCTCCGGTCTGA
>CAXSEW010000268.1:0-6194 GCA_964236185.1 uncultured Nakamurella sp.
GGACCGCATCGTGGTCGGCTCCACCGACCGCGACGCAGCGGTGGCCGTCGCCGACCTCTACCGCGGGCTCGGCGCGCCGTCGGTGATCACCTCGGCGGAATCGTCCGAGTTGATCAAGTACGCCTCCAACGCGTTCCTGGCGATGAAGCTGTCGTTCATCAACTCGATCGGCGCGCTGGCCGAGACGGTCGGCGCCGACGTCACCGAGATCGCCGGCGGGATGGGCTTCGACGAGCGGATCGGGCCCAAGTTCCTGCGGACCGGCCCGGGCTGGGGTGGCTCCTGCTTCCCGAAGGACACCAGGGCGCTCGCCACCATCGCCGCCGACCACCAGATCGCGTTCCCGCTGCTGGAAGCCACCACGGTGTCCAACGAGCAGGCGCAGGACCGGGTCGCAGACAAGGTGCGGGCGGCCGCCGGGGGGTCCCTCGACGGCGTCGCGGTGGCGTTGTTCGGGCTCACCTTCAAGGCCGGGACGGACGACCTCCGCGATTCGCCCGCGTTGGCGATCGCGCTGCGACTGGCGGCGCAGGGCGCAGTGCTACGTGGTTTCGACCCGGCGGTGACCACCGACATCGCGGCCGGCAAGGAACGCCCGCGGGTGACGGTGGCGCCCGATGTCTACTCGGCGGCCGCCGGCGCAGCTGTGGTCGTGGTGCTCACCGAGTGGCCGGAATTCGGTGAGATCGACCTGGTCAAGGTGGCCGAGGTGATGACGGGCCGGGTCATCGTCGACGCCAGGAACGTCATCGATCCGATCGCCGCGGCCGCTGCCGGCTTCCGGTTGGTACCCCTGGGACGCCCGGCGTACTGACCCGACGAACGGCGCTGGCCCAGTGCGGTGGTCGTCGCGCCATTGACTCAGCCGGTGGTGATGGGCACCCAGCCGGTGAGCGTCGTCAGACCGGTCACCACGGTCGCCACGTCGTCGCCGGGACCGGCCGGCGCGGGGTTCGCGGTGGTGGACGGAACTGGGCGGGTGGTCGGTGCGCTGGAGGGTGTCGGCGTGGGTGTCGGCGACGGTGCTGGTGCCGCCTTCGGTGTGGTCGCGACGGCCGATGACGTGCCGGCGCCCGCGCCGGCCGGACGGCCGCTGGAGCGAGGTGCCGTCGTCGCCGGCGACGAACTGCGGGTAGCAGCGGCCGGCGGTGTCACGGTGATCACCATCAGCGGTCGGATCAGGCCGTTCGCATCGGGTACCAGGGCGACCGCCCGGCCGTTGACGGTGCTGACCGGGGCTGTCACGGTCGTCACCGTTGGTTCACCGTCCAAACCGGTCGACTGGACCATGGCCACCTTGTCGGGCGTCGGATCGGAACCGGCGGCTGGGCCGGACCCGCTGTGATTGCCCAGGGACACGATGGCGAAGATCGCCACCACAGCGGCTGCCGCACCGCCGGCCAGTACCAGCGTGCGCCGCTGCCTGGGCCGACCGTCGAGTGGCAGCGCAGTAGATACCTGCTCGGTACGACCGGCCACCGCTGCCCCGGTCGCCGGCTCTGTCGTTCCCCGCGGACGACGGGCCTGGACGGACTCGCGGTCCGGCTGCCGATCGGCGCCCGCCGGGGCCGGGCGCGGCATCGCCGTCGGCGCGCGCCGGCCGGCGTGCTGCGGTAGCAGAGGCACCTCGACGGCCGCCCGGTGCTCGGGCAGCACCGGCGAGAAGCCGGATGCTCCCCAGCGCCCTGCCAACGAGCGGGCAGCGGCCGTCTTCATGGAGGGCGACACAGCTCTTCCGGCGGCTCTGGCAGCTGGGCTGGCGGCTCCGGCGGCTCTGGCAGCTGGGCTGGCGGCTCCGGCGGCTCTGGTAGCTGGGCTGGCGGCTCCGGCGGCACCGTTGACCCGGTGCACCTGACCGGCTGGGTCAGCGCTGCGATCGCTGCGAAGACGTCGCGCACCCGCTCCGCCGATCGGTGACCGCACCAGTGCGGGGCGGCGCAGCCGGGCGGACACATCCCCGTTCGGCTCGGCTTGCCGTGGTGCGTTGCGATCTGATGGGTCGGCCGGCTTCGAGGTGACAGCGGCGGCTCGGCGGGGGAACGTGGTGGGCGGTGCCGACCGCAACGGCGATCGCTTCGATATCGAAGGTGAGGTTCCGGTGGAGGCCTTGGCAGGCGACGGCGGCTCGGCGGATGTGCGCGTGGCGGGGGCAGGCGCGCGGACGGCATTCCGTGGCGCGGTGACAGGGCGCGACCGGAACTGACCAGATGCCGGCTTGTTGTCGGCTTCGTCGAGCAGCCGCTGCAATTCGGCAGATCGTCCCGCGTGCTGTTCGGGCGTACTCGTGCCCATCGGTGCTCCTCCCATTCGCCCACCCGACCACCGCGACGCGGCATCGACCCCGATCGCCCTGGTCGGGACATCTTGAGGTTCGAGGTACGTACCGAGGGTGACTGGTCAGAGGTGGAGAAGCACCAAGAATCACCCGTTCGGGCGTGATTTACCCACCTTGGCCTGCCGCCGCTCGACGGCCAGTCATCGAAATACCCGGGCGTCGGGGCGGACGGCCACGGCTGACCTGGATCGCCGGCCGCCGGCGAGGGGCGGCAGTCA
The DNA here is from genome assembly GCA_964236185.1 of uncultured Nakamurella sp. GTDB lineage: Bacteria > Actinomycetota > Actinomycetes > Mycobacteriales > Nakamurellaceae > Nakamurella. The sequence continues at coordinate 2,554 of CAXSEW010000268.1, forward strand.
CCGGCAGCAGCCGGACAAAGCTCGTACGCTGGTTCATATGAGCCTCTTCTCCCGCAAGCCAGATCTTCCTGATGCCGCGACTGCGCTGCCCGGGCGGGATACCGCGGTCCGGGTGCCCGAGCGGCACCTCGTTCGCGGCACGCCGATGGTCGGCCCATGGCCCGCCGGTACCGAGGTCGCCGTCTTCGGCATGGGCTGTTTCTGGGGCATCGAGCGGCTCTTCTGGCGACTGCCGGGCGTCTATTCGACCGCGGCCGGGTACGCGGGCGGGTTCACCGTCAATCCCAGCTATCAGGAGACCTGCACCGGGCGGACCGGGCACACGGAGGTCGTGCAGGTCGTCTACGACCCTGCGAAGATCACGTACGACGTCCTGCTGAAAGCGTTCTGGGAGAACCACGACCCGACCCAGGGCATGCGCCAGTACAACGATGTCGGCAGCCAGTACCGGTCGGCTGTCTACACCACGACGCAGGCCCAGTACGAGCAGGCGATCGCCAGCCGCGATCTCTACCAGGGCGCGCTGCTCACCGCCGGGTACGGGGACATCACTTCGGAGATCCGTCCGCTGGACCCGGCGATCGGCTTCTTCTACGCCGAGGACTACCACCAGCAGTACCTGCAGAAGAACCCCGGCGGCTACTGCAACATGCACGGCACCGGCATCGCGTGTTCGATCAATGGCACCCAGGGTCTGGGCGTGACCGCCGGGCACTGACCCCGCCGGCCCGCGTCGTAGGAGGACCCTCGTAGTACCTGGCGCCTGCTCGTAGCACTGTCGATGGCGCTACGAGCTGACGCCGGGCGCTACGAGTGCAGGCCAGTGCCACGAGTCAGCCGTCGTGCTGCGGCCGGGCACCGGACGCGGTGAAACCGTGCTGCCGCCACGCCTCGTAAACGGCGATGGCGGCGGCGTTCGACAGGTTGAGCGATCGGCGCCCCGGCAGCATCGGAATGCGCAGCCGGTCGGTGATCCGGGGATCTGCCAGGACCTCGGGTGGCAGCCCGGACGGCTCGGCGCCGAACAGCAGCACGTCCCCCGGCCGGTATTCGACGTCGGAATACCAGCGCTCCGCTGTGGCCGTGAAGGCGAAAACGCGTGCACCCGACCAACTCTTGAATGCCTGGTCCAGGTCCGGGTGGACGGTGACCGACGCGAGATCGTGGTAGTCCAGGCCTGCCCGGCGCAATTTCGTATCCGACAGGTCGAAGCCCAGCGGCTCGATGAGGTGCAGCTCGGTGCCGGTCGCGGCCGCCGTGCGGATGGCATTGCCGGTGTTGGGCGGGATGCGCGGGGTGTGGAACGCGAGTCGGAACATGGTGGCCGATGATGCCATCAGTGCCGGTTCGCCGGCCCCACCAGCGGCAGTCGCCCACCGGAGGTACCGGGAGACGGTGGTCACCGCAGCCCGGCCACCGCCCTACCCCGTCACCGCGTCCGCTCACGCCCCAGCCGTGCACCGCTCTGTCGTATCCGGTGAACCGCTACTTGCTGTAATTACTTACTTACGGCAAGTTAAACAGGCGTGGATGGGTGTGTCAACCTGCTCGGCCCGCCGCCCCCCGGATCACCGCATCCGGCCGGCTTCGACCCGGTCCGGCGCAACTGCGACCACAGCTGGTACGTGACGGCCGACCTTTACCCCCGGGCGCCCCGATAGGGTTCGCCGGGGAGCTCGCGGCGACTGGAGGGCAGCACGGTGAGAGTGGTGCTCTTCGGCGCGACCGGGATGGTCGGCCAGGCGGTGCTGCGCGAGTGCCTGCTCGACCCGCGGATCGAGTCGGTGCTGGTGGTGGTCCGATCAGCGCTGGCCGTCGCCGATTCCCGCGTCACCCAGGTGGTGCACGAGGATTTCCTCGACCTCAGCTCGTTGGCGCCGGACTTCGCCGGGCTGGACGCGTGCTTCTTCTGCCTCGGCGTCTCGGCCACCGGGATGAGCGAGCCCGCCTACCGTCGGGTGACGTATTTCATCACCATGGCAGCGGCCCGCGAACTGGCCGGGTACAACCCCGGCATGCGGTTCCTCTACATCTCCGGAGCCGGTACCGACAGCACCGAACACGGGCGGCTGATGTGGGCCAGGGTGAAGGGCGAGACCGAGAACGCCGTGCTGGCGCTGCCGTTCCACGGCTATGCCCTGCGGCCCGGGTACATCCAGCCCGTGCACGGTGTTCGGAGCAGGAACCGCCTGTATCGCAATATTTATCGGATCACCGGTGGTCTGTACCCGCTGCTCACCCGGCTGGCGGCGCGGCATGTCATCGCCAGTGACCAGCTCGCCAGGGCGATGATCGCCGTCGCTGCGGACGGTGCGCCGGCCCGCATCCTGGACAACGCGTCGCTGCTGCGGCTGGCCGGACCTGGCGAGGGCTGACCGCGGTTCGCCCACCCGATCGGCGAACGGTCCGTGATCGGTCGAGTCGGTTCCCCCGCCCCCTGGGGCTGCTTATCGTGGACCGGTGACGGACATGACCCACCCGACGACCGCGGCGACCGGCGTGGACCCCGAGCAGCTCGCGGTCGCGCTGGCCGTCATCGCCCAGACCGAGCAGCTTCCGCCCGAGCACCCGGACGCGGTCGCTGTGCGGCGGGCCACCGCCCGCATCTTCAAGGGCGTCCGGAACGCCCGGCGGGCCGAGCGCCGGGACGCCATCTCCACCGCCGACCGGGCGGTGGTCGCCGCCACCGCAACCGGGTCGCCGCAGCGGATCGACGACGAGACCGAGGGCCTACCGCTGGTATCGGCGGCCGCCGGCGCGGTGGCCGGGGTATTCGTGCGCCCTCGTCCCTGCTACATCTGCAAGCGGGATTACGTGCAGGTCGACGCGTTCTACCACCAGCTCTGCCCGACCTGCGCCGCCGAGAACCGGAGCCGCCGGGAGGCACGCACCGACCTGTCCGGGCGTCGGGCGCTGCTGCCCGGCGGCCGGGCGAAGATCGGCATGTACATCGCGCTGCGGTTGCTGCGGGACGGCGCCCATACCACCATCACCACCCGCTTCCCGGGCGACGCCGTCCGCCGGTTCACCGCTATGCCGGACAGCGCCGACTGGCTGCACCGGCTCCGCATCGTCGGTATCGACCTGCGTGACCCGGCCCAGGTGGTGGCGCTGGCAGATTCGGTGGCGGCGGCCGGCCCACTGGACATCCTGATCAACAACGCGGCGCAGACCGTCCGCCGGTCGCCCGGCTCCTACGCGCCGCTCGCCGCGGCGGAATCCGAACCGCTGCCCGACGGCCCGCTGCCGGAGCTGCTGACGTTCGACCACATCTCCGATGCCCACCCGATGGCGCTGGCCGGATCGCTGACCTCGCATCCGCTGCCGCACCTGCCCGAATCGCTGCGCGGCGCGGAGTTGTCCCGGCTGGCGTTGGTGGCCGGGTCGGCCACGGCCGAACTGCTGGAGGCCGGCCGGGCCATCGACGCCGGCGGCCTGGTGCCCGACCTGGACACCATCAACAGCTGGACCCAGCACGTCGACCAGGTCGATCCGCTGGAACTCCTGGAGGTGCAGCTGTGCAACATGACTGCGCCGTTCCTGCTGGTCAGCCGGTTGCGGGCGGCGATGGCGGCCAGCCCGGCCCGGCGGAAATACGTCGTGAACGTCTCCGCGATGGAGGGTGTGTTCGGCCGCGGTTA
>CAXSEW010000269.1:0-6190 GCA_964236185.1 uncultured Nakamurella sp.
CATCACGTGGTCGGCGGCCCGATCGAGCAGTTCGTCCTTGTTCTGCACGTACCAGTAGATGCTGGCGACACCACCGCCGAGCCGCGCGGCCAGCGCCCGGAACGTCAAGGCAGCTTCACCCGCCTCGTCCAGCAACCCGACGGCCTCGGTCAGCACGGCCTCCATCGAGTGCGAGGCGCGTCGACGGTGTGTGTGTGTGCTGGGCTCAGAAGTCACTGTTGCACTATATCGAACGACGTTCTATATTCGAACCGTGTTCGGTTATCGAACACCGTTCCATTCAGGAGGTTCCGATGAGCACACCACAATCCCCGGCTTCGGTCGGCGCGGAGACCGAGGCCGCGGCGATGACCGAGCCGCAGTCGCCCGCCTCCGGTTCCGGCACCTATCTGTCCTTGCGCGCTGCATGGATCCCGCTCGCGGCACTGTGTCTGGCCTTCTTCGTCGAGATGGTCGACAACACTCTGTTGACGATTGCGCTGCCGACCATCGGTCGAGATCTGCACGGCAGCACCACCTCTCTGCAGTGGATCACCGGTGCCTACTCGCTGACCTTCGGCGGCTTGCTCCTGACGGCCGGCTCCATCGCGGATCGATTCGGCCGGCGACGTGTGCTGCAGGTCGGGCTGGCCGCCTTCGGTCTGATGAGTCTGGCCGTGCTGGCGATCAGCAGCACCGGGGAACTCATCGCGCTCCGTGCCGGTTTGGGCATTGCCGCCGCCGCGATGGCACCGATCACCAATTCGCTGGTGTTCCGACTGTTCGATGCCCAGGCCCTGCGGATGCGGGCGATGACGGTGATGATCGTCGTCGGGATGAGCGGTTTCGTCCTGGGGCCGCTCATCGGCGGCACCGCCCTGGCCCACGTCGGCTGGCAGTGGCTGCTGCTGGCCAACGCACCGATCGCGCTCATCGCCTTCGTCGGCGTCCGGTTCGGCGTTGCCGAAGACCGTCCGGAAGACCTCACCGCTGATGTCCTGGACATTCCCGGTGCAGCGTTGACCATTCTCGGGATCGGCTTGGCCTGCTACACGCTGACCAGTGGCGTCGAGCACGGTTGGATTTCCGTGCCGACCCTGCTGGCCGCAGTCGGTGCGGTGGCTGCCATCGTGGGCTTCGTGCTGCGCGAGCGGCGCACCGCCTTTCCCATGCTGGACCTGCAACTATTCCGCAACCGCACGGTTCGCGGAGCGACGCTGGCCCAGATCGGCACCTCACTGGCGATGGCCGGCGTGATGTTCAGCCTGATCCTGCACTTCCAGTACGCCTACGGCTGGAGTCCGATCCGGGCAGGGCTGGCCAACCTGCCGTTCATCGTGACCATGCTCGCCGCGAGCCCGCTCACCGAAGGTCTCGTAGCCCGGTTCGGGCGACGGTTGGCCTGCCTCGCCGGCGCGGTGACCCTCACCGTCGGGTTGGGCTTTCTTTCGTGGGCCGTCGACCACGGGTACGCCTCGATCGCGGTCGGCATGGTGATACTGACGATCGGACTGCGCATCGTCATGACGATCTGCGCTGTCGGCCTGGTCGACGCGATGCCCAGCAACCGCACGTCGCTGGGCGCCGCCCTCAACGACGCCGCCCAGGAAGTCGGGACCAGCATCGGTACCGCACTCCTGGGCACCGTCATCGCCGCGCTGGTGGTGACCGTCCTTCCCCTTGGGGCCTGGAGCCCTGCTCTGGTTACCTCCTACTTCCACGGCGAACGCGTCGCCTACCTGGTTCTCACCGTGCTCGTCGGGGTGGTGGCAGTGCTCGGCGCACTCACCCTGGACAACACGCGCACGACCGACGAACACCACGAAGATCAAGCAGCGTGAGACCGAGCCGCCAAGCCAATGGAAGACGGTGCGTGTGCCGGCACATGGTCCGGTCAACCGAATCAACCACGCGAGAAGTACAGCGTCCGAATACTTCTCGCGTTGTCAGTCGGACTTGTTGCGAAACTTCGCGTAGCGCTCGTAGATGACCCGCGAAGCAAACGTCCGGGTGTCGACCAGATCCAGCCGGAGCTCTTCGGTGACCGGCGGCAGGTAAGGCGTGCCGCCACCGACGAGGACCGGATTGCGGAACAGGTGGAACTCATCGACCAGGCCCAACTCGATCGCAGTTGCGGCCAGCCCGGCGCCGCCGATTGCGACGTCCTGATCGGTAGAGTCCACCACCGCGGCGATCTCGTGGGCCACCGACGCCTCGGCGAGCCGGGCGTTGCCTTGAACGCTGGACAGCGTCCGGCTGAAGACGATCTTCGGTATGGCGCACCAGATGTCGGCGAACGCCGCCCCGAGTTCGTCATCACGCATGGCTGGATCCGTTTCCCACGGCAGCATGGTCTCGTACAGCTTGCGGCCACACAGATGGCTGCCGAGTTGCTGAGTCTGCTCGATGTGGAACCGGAATTGCTCCTCGCTGGGAACTCCCCAGTCGAACCTGCCCGCGCGGTCCTTGATGAAGCCGTCCACCGTGACGCCCATTGAATAGATCAGCATGGGCGAGCTTATCGCGCGGAGCGCCGCCTGATATTCGCCGTTGCACCGGCTCGATACGATCCCCGGCGAGCCGATTGCCTCGTCGGACCCACCCAGGGTTTGGTCATGCGCCCGGCTGGATGTTCTCCAAATCGTCGAGCAGGCTGGGATGGGTCGGCTCCCAGCCGAGGGTCGCGCGAGTGTGGGCACTGGACGATGGTTGGTCCATGGCGAAGATCGGGCCGACCGGACCGAAGGTTTCCACCGGTACCTGCTCGACCGGCAGGCCGAGCCGCCGGCCGATGACGGCGGCGATGTCGCGGACTGCGTCGCCCTCGTCGGCAACGGCGTGCCAAGCAGAGCCGGCCGGCGCCTGCTCCAGGGCCAGCCGGAACAGCACGGCAGCGTCGACCGCGTGCACGGCCGGCCACCGCTGCGCGCCGTCGCCGGGGTAGCCAGACACGCCGCTCTGCCGGGCGATACCGGTCAGCAGTCCGGCGAAACCGCCGTTGCCCTCGTTGTGGACGGTGCGCGGCAGCCGGATTGCCGTGCTGCGAACCCCGCGGGAGCCGAGCTCGAGGATCGCGTTGACCGTGCGGCTGCGCCCGCCGACCGGGCCGTCGGTCGGTAGCGGATCGGCCTCGGTGGACAGCCGGCCCGGCACCCACGGCGTTCCCGACACCGTGACCAGGGGGCGTTGCGTGCCGACCAGGGCCTCGCCCAGCGTTGTGAGCGCGGCGGTCTCCTCGGCGACCGCGGTGGCCAACGCGTCGGCGCTGCTGAAGTCGTTGCTGAAGGCCAGATGGATGACGCCGTCGGCTTCGGCGGCGGCGGAGCGCAGCACCTCCAGATCCGCGAGTCCACCTCGAATCGTCTGTGCACCAACCTTTTCTGCCGCTGATGCGGAGGAATCAGAGCGAGTGAGGGCGAGGACGGTGTGACCGTTACCGAGGAGTTCGGCGACGACGGCAGAGCCGATCAGGCCGGTGCCGCCGGTGATGAAGACGCGCATGAGACTCTCCAAGAAGTGATGGGACTAGGGTCTCATCACCGTAGCAGGTGATGGAACAGAAGTCCCATCACCTAGAATTCGAGCATGGCGAGATGGGAACCCGGCGCGCGCGAGCGACTTGTCATGGCTGCCGTCGACCTCTTCGCGGAGCAGGGGTACGACGCCACGACGGTCGCGCAGATCGCCGAGTGTGCCGGCGTCACCAGGAGCACATTCTTCCGGCACTTCTCGGACAAGCGCGAGCTCCTGGTGGCGGGTCAGGAAACGCTCAGCCGGCTGCTGGCGCAGGGGATCGCCGATGCTCCGGACGGCGCCAGTCCAATGGAAGCAGTCGCTGCCGGTCTGGAGCGCGCCTCCGGTGAGATGGGTCCGATGAATCGTCAGCTCGGCCCCCGGCTCAAAGCAGCCGTCGCCGCCAGCGCCGAACTCCAGGAGCGTGACGCGCTCAAGAGCGTCGGGATGGCCGCCGCGATGACCACTGCCCTGGTCGCCCGCGGGATCGCGGAACCGATCGCGCAGCTGGCAGGCGAACTGGGCGTGCTCGCGTTCAAGCGCGGCTATGCGGAGTGGTCGGAGGGCAATCAGAATGTCGACGACGACCTTGCGCCGTACGCGCTGGCTGCTTTGGAAGAGTTGCGAACGGCCAGCAACGCGCTGGGGTGATTCTGCTGGGTAGATTTCACTGATGGACCGCGTCCGCTGCGGCCCGGTCGGTAGGCGCACCCGTCGGCCGGTATTCCCACTTTCGCGCATTCCTGCTGGCGCAGAGCCCCACGGTGGAAGGCGTGATGACGCGCCGGATGACGCAGACCAACGAGGCGGCGCGCTGCGCGGTGCTGCTCCCGGTCCTGAGTCGACTGACGGGCTCACTGGCGTTGATCGAGGCCTGCACGCCGCCGCCGCCCTCGTCGCTGCCGAACCGCCAGAAATCTTGACCGGAGACCTCGTCGAAACGGTGCCACGCCTCGTCGCGGCAGCACCAGCCGACGCGACCGTCGTAGTCTTCCACAGCGCCGTTCTGGCGTATCTCGACCCGTCTCGCCGGCAGCGGTTCGTCGAGCTGGTGCAATCCATGCCGACCGTCCGGTGGATGAGCAACGAAGGTGCCGCTGTCCTTCAGGACCTGACCGGACACCTCGCTGGTCGAGCCAAAGGTCGTACGGTCCTGGCGCTCGACGGGCAACCGGTCGCCTTCGTCGGCCCGCACGGTGGGAGCTACGAGCGAATCTGAAAATCGAGCATGCTGCAGATCAACAAGGTCGATCAGGAATCGAGAAGCACTGGCAGCCGCGGCGCACCTACTGTGTACCCACCGGCCGGCACCGAGCTGAGCCAGCTGATCAGAAGGTGGCGCAACCATGCCCGGACGGACCACGACCGAAGGCTTCACTGCTGCAGAACGCGCGGCGATGAAGCAGCGCGCGGCAGAGCTGCGCGCCGAGGGCAAGAAGGGCGCGAAACTGGCCGACGGGCTGCAGGCCGTCCTCGATGCGATCGAGAAGATGACGCCGGACGATCGGGTCATCGCCGAGCGGGTGCATGCCACGGTCACCGCTACCGCGCCGCAGTTGTTACCGAAAACCTGGTATGGAATGCCCGCCTACACCAACGCGGACGGGAAGGTCGTGTTCTGCTTCAAGAATTCTGGGAAATTCGGCATGCGTTACTCGACCCTCGAGTTCCAGGACGCTGCACACCTGGACGACGGAGACTTCTGGGCGGTGTCCTTCGCGATGCCGACCTGGACGCCCGCGACCGAGCAGAGGGTGGCTGAATTGGTGAAGTCGGCCGTGTCCGGTGCACCGTCCTGAGCGATTCTGACTGTAGACGGCCGATTCAATTGGCAGGATCGGCGAGTGCGATTCCCTCCCGACCGGGCCGGCTGGATGGTGGTGACCCGGGACTACCGTACGGCGCTATTCGGCCTGGTGACTGCGGCTGCGCTCAGTCTGTTGACGGCCGCCGGCCTGGTGCTGGCCGCCGCTCGACATCGGCCTTTCGAATGGTACGAGGCGCTGTGGCTGTTGATCGTCGTCGTGTGGACCGTGCGCATGATCGGCAACGTGCTGTGGCTTCGCCGGGAGCGCGAAGCCTGACGACCGAGTCCCGGTTGGTGATCAGACAAACCCGGGAAAGCTACGTCCGGTGATTGCATTCTCGTCCCCCTGAGGAGGTTGCCCCACGGTCGAGTGTGGTCGATCCGGCGTGCAAGGTCAGCAGCGTTCGCTCTCGTGAAGAATGTGGGCAAGTTCCAAGGCCCGGCGTTCACGGGGATCGGCGGTCCCAGCTGCGAAGCGATTCACGGTGAATTCGACCAAATCTTTCAACGTGGAGCTCTTGTGCCATCGCTTCTCCGGCGCCAGTTCGTCGAGCAACGTCCGCAGCTCGCCCTTGATCATCGGGGTCGAAAGATGACGAGCCGGTCGTTGGTCGTTGGTCACTAGATCATGGTCGCACGGTGCGCCAGCTCCTTGACGCAACAATGATCTGTTGCAAAGGATCTCCCTGGCGGACGGACACAGCTACGACCGGAGGGGACGTAGCACCGTCACCTCGTAGTGCGTCCGGTGATTGTCGTCCTGCGAGTATGACATGTCGTACTGAATGCCGCTGTCAGACACACTCGTCACTGCCCCGTCGGCGAGCGTGGAGGTCGCGGTGATCGAGCCCTCCTCGCCGGCCGGCAGGCCGAATCGCTGTCTGCGTGCCG
>CAXSEW010000270.1:0-6168 GCA_964236185.1 uncultured Nakamurella sp.
AACCTTTGCATTCCTGGAAGTCAACACGAGACTGCAGGTGGAGCATCCGATCACGGAGGCAACGACCGGACTTGATCTCGTGAAGGCCCAAATTCTGATAGCGGCCGGCGAGCCGCTGCAAGGTGAGCCGCCGGCACGATTCGGCCACGCGATCGAGGCGCGCCTCAATGCCGAGGACGCCGATCAGGGATTCACTCCGGCGCCGGGAGTCGTGGAGTTGCTGACCCTTCCGTCCGGTCCCGGGATTCGGGTCGACACCGGCATCGCAGCCGGCGATCTGATCCCGCCGGACTATGACTCGATGGTCGCCAAGATCATCGCCTGGGGCCGCAACCGGGACGAGGCGTTGGCCCGGCTCCGTTGTGCGCTGCGCGCCACCACCGTGGTCCTGCGCGGCGGGACCACCACAAAGGGTTTTCTGCTGGAACTGCTCGACCGCCCGGAACTGATCTCCGGCGAGGCCGATACCGGCTGGCTGGACCGGATAGGCGCCCTGTCCGGTGATCGACTGCCCCGCTACGCCGATGTCGCGCTGCTGTCGGTGGCGGTCGACGTGTATGGCGCGGAGCAGGAGCAGGAGCGCACGACGTTCCTGCGGTCCGCGCGGGGGGGACGACCGCAGGCCAAGCATGCCCTGGGCCGGCTGGTGGAGCTCGGTTACCAGGGTCAGATCTATACCCTCGAGGTTGCGCAGATCAGCCCTCGCATTTTCCGTATCACCGTCGGCGGCGGGACCGTCGAGGTAGCGGTGGAGAGGCTGTCCGGGTTCGAGTCCTGGCTGACCGTCGGCCACCGCCGGCACGGTGTCGTGACCGTAGAGGGTCCGTCGTATCACCGGGTCGAGGTCGATGGCGTCAGCCACCGGGTGGCCCGTGACGAAGGTGGGATCGTGCGTTCGCCGGCACCCGCCGTTGTCGTAGCGGTTCGGGCCGTCGCCGGCGCGGAGGTCCGGACGGATGAAGTGGTCATCGTGCTGGAGAGCATGAAGATGGAGACCTACGTCCGTGCGCCGTACCCGGGCCGCATCCGGGAGGTCACCGCCGTGGTCAACTCGCAGGTCGATGTCGGCGCACCGCTGCTGCGGATCGACCGTCTCGACGGCGCTGCTGCCGTGTCGAAGTACCCGGCGGTCGTCTTCGATGCAGCCGTGGCACCCGCCGACACCGACCCGCGGGCCGCCGCGCTCGAGCAGCTGGGCATTCTGCACGCGCTGGTCACCGGTTACGACGTGAGCCCCGAGCGGGCTGGACAGGTGTTGGCCGGATACCACGACGCCCGCACCCGGTGGGCCCCCGACGACGAGGAGTTGATGCAGGCGGAACTCGGCCTGGTCACCACTTTCGCCGATATCTGCGAAGTGTCCCGGAACCGGCCGGCGGGTGAGGAGGAGGAGAGCGACGAGCGGGTGCACAGTCCCCGCGAGCATCTACATGCCTACCTACGGTCGCTCGACGTCGAACGCGAGGGGCTGCCGGAGGCTTTCCGGGCGCGTCTGCTGCGGGCATTGCGTCATTACGGCGTCACGGATCTCGGGTCGGGACCCGCCCTGCAAGACGCGATCTTTCGAGTTTTCATGGCGCAGGACAACGCAGACGACATGGTCCCGGTCATCGCCGGCCTGCTCGAGAGGTGGCTCGGCGCCAAGGAGGCGTTGACCAGGTCGATTCCCGGCGAGGTCGGGGAGGTACTCGACCGGCTGATCGTTGCCACCCAGCTGCGGTACCCGGTCATCGGCGATCTCGCCCGCAATGTCCGGTTCCAGGTCTTCGACCGCCCGGTGATCGAGGCGGCCAGGGCCAAGGTGCACAGCGTGATCCAGGGTCACCTCGACTATCTGTCGACGAATCCGGACGCACCCGACCGGGCCGAGCGCATCAGCGCACTGGTGGACATTCCTGAGCGGCTCATCCCCGTGTTCGCGCAGCAGCTCACCGACGCCGGACCTGCTCTGCTCCCGATCCTGGAAGCAATGATCAGGCGGTATTACGCGATCCGCGCGCTGAGTCATGTGCATGCCTGGCAGCAGGATGGCAGGACCATGGTGACCGGGGAGTACCAACTCGGAAAGCAGTTTTTCCATCTCTTGGCCACCACCGCCGACATGGGCGTCGACGGCGACTTGGACAGGGCCTTGATCTGGGCGCAGGCGACAGCTTCGGCTGCAACGGACGCCGCGAATGTGGTGACCGATGTGTATCTCTCCTGGCCGGAGCAGCCGGCCGATCCGGAATTGGTGTCGGCCACACTCACCGCGACCCTCAGCCGTTTCCCGGGGTTGGCTGCCGGCCGCAGGGTGACCGTGATCGTCTGCATGCGGGGGCGGTTCGGCGTCACCCAATTCACCTTCCGACCATCGCCGGAAGGGCTGCAGGAGGAGCGGGTGATCCGCGGCATGCACCCGATGACCGGTCAGCGGCTCGACCTGTGGCGGCTCAGAAACTTCAAGGGAACGCGACTGCCGTCGGCCGACGGCGTCTACTTGTTTCACTGCGTCGCGCCGGCAAACCCCGCTGACGAGCGACTGGTCGCTCTGGCCGAGGTCCGGGACGCCACACCATCACGGGACGCCGACGGTCGGGTCACCGGATTCCCGGCGGCGGAAAGGGTTCTCGCTACATGTCTGGACGGTATCCGCCGTGCGCAGGCGTCCCGGCGAGGCGCCGGCCGGTTCGACGCGAACCGGATCTTCCTGCACGTGTGGCCGATTCTCGATCTGCACATGAAGGAGCTGTCCGGCTTCGCCAGGAACAGTGCTCCGCTGTCGGTGGGGGCCGGTCTGGAGGAAATCACCGTACTGGCCAAGCTGCGTGAGCGGGCCGATCAGGAGCCCCGTGAGGTGGCATTGCGGTTCTCGAACACCGCCGGCGCGGGGTTGTCCGTCTCGGTGACCGACCCGCCCACCGAACCCATCGCGCCCCTGGACGAGTACAGCCAGAAGGTGCAGCGGTCGGCGGCGCGCGGAACCGTCTATCCGTACGAGATCGTGCCTTTGCTGACTGGGCCGAATGGCGCCTTCACCGAGTACGACTTCGATTCCACGGGCGTCTTCGCTCCGGTGGGTCGAGCGCGTGGCAAGAACAAGGCCGGCGTCGTCGTAGGCCTCGTCAGCACTCCGACCGCCCTGTACCCGGAAGGGATGCAACGGGTCGCGCTGTTCGGTGATCCGACAAAAGCCCTCGGTACGGTCGCTGTTCCGGAGTGCCAATTGGTGGTCTCCGCATTGGAACTGGCCGAGGTCCGGGGTCTTCCGGTGGAGTGGTTCGCATTATCATCCGGCGCGACTATTTCGATGGACAGCGGTACCGAGAACATGGACGGCGTCGCGAAAGTTCTACGCCAACTGATCACTTTCACCCAGGGCGGCGGCGAGGTCAACATCGTGGTGACCGGGATCAACGTCGGTGCCCAGCCGTACTGGAATGCCGAGGCCACCATGCTGCAACACACCAAGGGTGTCCTCATCATGACTCCGGACAGTGCGATGGTGCTGACCGGCAAGCATTCCCTGGACTATTCTGGTGGCGTATCCGCAGAGGACAACTTCGGCATCGGCGGTTACGATCGGGTCATGGGACCCAACGGCCAAGCGCAATACTGGGCACCCAATCTCAACGGCGCAATCGATATATTGTTCGAGCACTACGATCACGCCTACCGGGCGCCGGGCGAATTGCACCCACGTCGTGCCCTCACCACTGATCCGCTCGACCGGGACGTGCGCGACTATCCGCATCATCACCCGGACAGTACGTTCACCACGGTGGGAGAAATTTTTTCGGCGGAGAACAAGGACCGCAAGAGGCCGTTCGACATCCGTGCGGTGATCAATGCCATCGTCGATCAGGACCACAATGCTCTGGAGCGTTGGGCGGGGATGGCTGACGCCGATACGTCGGTGGTGGTCGACGCGCACCTGGGCGGGTTCCCGGTATCGGTGATCGGGATCCAGTCGCACAACGTCGCCCGCAGCGGATACGTACCCGCCGACGGTCCTGATCAGTTCTCTGCGGGGACGTTGTTCCCGCGATCGTCGAAGAAGACGGCGCGGGCGATCAATGCAGCCAGCGGCAGTCGGCCCCTGGTGGTGCTGGCGAATCTGTCCGGCTTCGACGGATCGCCCGAGTCGTTGCGAAATCTTCAACTCGAATACGGAGCCGAGATCGGCAGGGCCATCGTGAACTTCATCGGCCCCATCGTCTTCTGTGTGGTCTCGCGTTACCACGGAGGCGCGTTCGTCGTGTTTTCGGGTGCGTTGAACGACAACATGGAGGTCATCGCCGTCGAGGGCTCGTTCGCCTCGGTGATCGGCGGTGCTCCCGCCGCTGCGGTCGTGTTCACCCGGGATGTCAACACCCGCACCAGCAATGACCGGCGGGTCAAAGATCTGGAATCTGCTGCGTCATCCGCGACTGACGACACTCTTCGTGGACAGGTACGGGTGCAGCTGGCCGAACTTCGCGCTGCCGTTCGGTCGGAGAAACTCGGCGAGGTGGCCGGTGAATTCGAGAAAATCCACACCATCGAACGCGCCAGGGCCGTCGGCTCCGTCGATGCGATCATTTCCGCGCGTGAACTACGGCCTTACCTGATCGCTGCGGTGGCCCGTGGATTAGGTCGATCGGAGGCGGCAATTTCTGTCGGCTGACACGACCGGTCCGAACCTCACAGAAAGGAAGCAGCTATGCAGCCGTTTGTACTCAACCGTCACGGGCACCTGGTATTCCCGTCGAACTTCATGCCCGATCTCGATTTCTCGGTGATCGGCAGCGAGAGCCAGCTGGACAGCGTGATTCGGCGTGACTTCGAGATGAAAGCCCCGAAGGGCTCAGAAATCGTTGCGCGCATCGAATCCGCGCACTATCAGAGCCGGTACGAGCTGATGCGTGACGTCGCGCTCAACCTGTTCTGGGTGAACCGTTTCGCGATCACCATGTACGACAAACAACCGATGCGGTGGAAGGATGTGCCCAAGAACCGCAGCGATATCTTCCTACCCGTTGTCGCGCCCTGGATCGACAGTACCCAGAAGGTTGGCGCCGTGTCCAAGGCCTACCAGAGCCTTGCGCCGACCTGGAATGAGCGTAGCGAGGACACGATCTGGACTGACCTTTTCGATGTCTTCGGCCAGCGCACCTACGATGCCACCGCACTGCCGTCCATCAAGCCCACCATCGCGGAGGCGCTCGCCGATCCGGATCAGCTGACCTTCGTACTCGCCGACTACGATCCGGATCGGCCGCAGCACTCCTACGAGCAGATCGTGGACGTCAGCGAGGAGGTGCCGGAACTGGAAGCTCTACGCCGATGGTCGATGGTGTTGCGCAATCAATACCCATGGGACCACTCGAAGGTCAGGCTCACCCCGGTCGGCGAGATCGTCGACGACGACGTGATCGTACTATTCCTTCCGCAGACGCGGGATGTGTTGCGGTTCATCGGCAAGGTGCGGGCTTCTGGCCACGACACGTTGCCGAAGGGCGCTGATCGCAGCGGTACCCGCCCGCAGGCTGTCCAGGCCGTCCAGCCGATCCGGCCGTACCCGGCGCTCGCTGTGCCCAGCGACTTCAAGATCCAGCCGAGGATCGCGGCCCTGGCCGCGGTCAAAGGTGAATACATCTGCACCAATGACGATGTGATCCGCAACGCGGCGTACAGCTGGTCGCCGATGAGCGCACAGGAGATCAGCGACAAGACCGGCATAGAGGAACGCCGCTACACCGCCTTGGGCCTCGACGAGCTGTCACTGTCTGCCGCCCGAACGGCCTTGGAGCACGCGGGTATCGCTGCGGAGGAGATCGGGGCCGTGGTGTTCTGTTCGTGCACGAGTGCCCGCACCATGCCGTCGATGGCTACGTGGCTCTCGGGTGAACTCGGGCTCTACCAAACACATTCGTCCGTCGACATGATCGCTGCCTGTGCCGGGCTACCGTACGGGTTGTCGGAGGCCACTCGATTGTTGCAGGAGGTCAACCGGCCTGTGTTGCTCGTCTGCGCGGAGAAGTTTTCCGACAAGATCGGCACGATCAGGCCGTCAAGGATGATTTTTGGTGACGGCGCTGCCGCCCTCGTGCTGGTCCCGGCCTCCGGAGAAGGAGACATCGACCTGCTCCAGACATATGCCAGCGGTCCGGTCAGCCAGGTGAACTCGATCATCTGGCCCAATCCCGC
>CAXSEW010000271.1:0-6166 GCA_964236185.1 uncultured Nakamurella sp.
AACTGGAACAGCCGCTCACCTTCGCCCTCGGCGACATCGTTCCCGGGCTCGGGGGGCTGACGGCCGCTCAGCGGCTCGTCGATGGAGGGTCTCGATGGACCGGGTGGGATGCCCGGCAGTGTCCGCGCCGTCGGCGATGCGTGTCGAGCGAAGAAGGCCAACGCGCCGTCACTCCTGCAGCTGGCGGTGGGCAGCGCGGCGGCGGCGCTTCTGCTCGTACATCGCCGCGTCAGCGTTCTGCCACGCGCCCGGAAAGCCGGAGATGATGCTGTAGGAGGCGTGCCCGATGGACCCCGGGGTACCGCGCTCGCTCAACTGCTCTTCGAGCCTGTCCACCAACTGTTGTGCCCCTTCGGAGTTCGCATGGGCGACCAGGATCCCGAATTCGTCCCCACCGAGACGGGCGACGATGTCCGCAGCCCTGGTCATCTCCTGGATGGTGCGCGCGGCCCGACGGATGTGTGCGTCGCCGGCCTCGTGCCCATAGCGATCGTTGACCTGCTTCAGACTGTCCAGGTCCAGGATGACCACCGAGCCGGTGTGTCCGAACCGGCGGTATCGCGCCTCCTCCGCCTGCAGGAAGCGGTCCCATCCCCGCCGGTTGTAGAGACCGGTCAACACGTCGGTCTCGGCATCGGTCGCCGATCGCTCGGCCAGCTGCTCCGCCTGGGAGCGCAGCAGGTCGGATTGAAGGATCGTCGACAGCAATTGGGCAAGGATCTGAAGCAGTGGAGCGTGCTGTTCCAGCTCGACCGCTTGCGCTGATTGGTCCAACCCGCAGAGCGTTCCGAACACCTCACCGTCGGCCCGCAGCAGCGGCAGGCCCACGTACGCACCGATCTGGACGGAGTCGCGAACGCCGGCGGTGGCGTAGGCGGGTATCCGCTCGACGTCGGGTGCGATCTGTGGTCCGTCGCCGGCCAGCATGTGCTGACACATCGAGTCCGACCAGAGGTGCGAGTTGCCGGCAGTCTTTCCGTAGACCGAGTCCACGACGGCCAGGTAGAGCTGCTTGTCGTCGCTGTGTCGGGTGACCGACCAGAATCCCAGCGGTATCGCCGTGTGCAGATAGGCCAGGACCTGCTGGCAGGCTTCGTCGAAGGTCGTGCTCGCGCCGAATTGCGGTAACTGCATGACGAACCTTTCCATCTTGCGGTTCTGGGCCATCACCATCGGCGACGCACGCAATCCCCTACTCTGACAGCATCGGTGGCTGGATGTCCCTGAATCCCAGTCTTTGCCGGGTCGTCGCCCCGGTGTCGTCGTCACGAATGCCGGTCGGTGTCCTTGCTGGGCTGCACCCGCTTCGGCTCGCCCGGCATCTTCGGGTACTCGGGCGGATAGGGCAGGTCACCGAGTCCCCGATCGCGCTCGTCCCGCTCGGACATCTCCAGCAGCGGCGCGAGGTCGTAGCGCTCGCCGTCGAGCCCGGCATGCAGGTCGCCGACGGCGGCGAACCTGGCCGGCATGGTCAGCACGTCGAAGTCCTCGGGAACAACCTGCGGCACCTCGTCCCAGGTGAGCGGCGCCGACACGGTCGCTCTGGCGTTGGGCCGCACGGAGTAGGCACTGGCCATGGTCCGATCCCGAGCCATCTGGTTGAAGTCGAGAAAGATCCGCTCGCCCCGCTCTTCCTTCCACCAACTGGTGGTGACCTGCTCGGGCATCCGCCGTTCCAGCTCCCGACCGAGTGCGATGACGGCCCGCCGGGCCGTGATGAAGTCGGCAGTGGGCTCGATCGGCACGTAGACGTGCAGGCCACGGCCGCCGGAGGTCTTCGGATGACCGTCCATGCCCTGCTCCTGCAGGATCTCCCGCAGCACCGGCGCCACGGCAGCCGCATGACTGAAGTCGGTGCCCGGCTGCGGGTCCAGGTCGATCCGCAGCTGGTCGGGGTGGTCGACGTCGGCGGAGGTCACCGGCCACGGGTGGAATCGCAGCGTGCCCAGGTTGGCCGCCCAGGCGACCACGGCCAGTTCGGTCGGACACACCTCTTCCGCCGTCCGGCCGCTGGGAAAGGTGATCTCCACGGCCTGTACCCACTCCGGCGCTCCCTTGGGCACGCGCTTGGAATAGAACGCGTCGCCCGTGTTGTCGGAGCGGGTGGACAGTTTGGCGCCCTCGAACACCCCGTCGCGCCAGCGTTCCAGCGTGGTCGGCCGATTCCGCAGGGCGCGCAGGATGCCGTCGTCGACGGACAGGAAGTAGTTGACGACGTCGAGCTTGGTCAAACCGCGCTCCGCGAAGTACACCTTCGTCGGGCTGGTGATCCGCACCGCGCGGCCGGCGACCTCGATCTCGATCGGCGGGATGGTCGCTCGTGCCATGGCTCAAGAACCTACCCGGTGGGGTGCGGGCCGGCGCAGCGGAGACGCTGCAGCGGCCGGGCAGCACGACGGGCGGTCCGGCCGGGCGGCAGGACCGGAGGAAGGACGCCGCCTGCTCAGCGGGCCCTGCGGTAGCCCGCGCGGTTGCTCTCGGCCTTCGCGCCGAGCGGGCGGCGGGGCCGGCCGTCGTCCGTCGGTGTGGGGCCGGGTTGGCACACCGCGCAGTAGAACGCCGTGCGCTCCTTCAGCGCCGGCCCGATCGGTGCGACCCGGACGGTGGCCCCGCACCGGACGCAGGGCCGGCCGGACCGGGCGTGCACATAGGTGTTGAGCCCGGGTCGCGGGTTCCCGGTGGTCGAGGGCAGCGCGGAGGTCGCGCCGCGCAGCAGCAACCGCCGGGCGGTGTCCAGCACTGCCCCGACGTCGACCTCTGCCACCGGCGTCCACGGTGAAATGCTCTGCACGAACAGTGCTTCGGCCATGTACATGGTGCCGATGCCGGCGACCGTGGTCTGATCGAGCAGGGCTGCGCCGATGTGCCGGGTCGGCGCGGCGGCGATCCGGGCGATCGACTCGTCGCGTCCCTGCGCCGGAAAGGCGTCGGTCATGATGTCCGGCCCGAGGTGCCCGATCAGCGTGCCCTCTGCAGCAGTGGGAATCAGGTCGAGCAGCCCGAGCCACCGACCGATCGCCGTCCACTGCGCGGTGGCGAGCACTACACGCACGCTGACGCCGATGGCCTTCGGCCAGTGCGCATCGCCCGCCGGCGCGATCAGCCACTGTCCTTCCATCCGCAGGTGCGAGCGGAGCGTCAGCGGCTCACGGTCGGCGTCGCCATCCAGCCTGGTCAGGATGTGCTTGCCGTAGGAGGCAACCTCGGCCACCGCGGCGCCGGTCAGGTTCACCGCCCCCAGGTCGGGCCAGCGCAGCTCCGTCCGGACCAGGGTCGCACCGCCCAGAGCCGCGTTCAGCCGCCGAGCCGTCCGCAACACGGTGTCGCCCTCAGGCACGCCGCCCACTGCCCGATCGCAGCCGCAGACCCTGCGGCGTGATGGCAAAACCGTTGCCGACCAACGCTTCCACCACGGGCCCGCTGCCGGCCACGGCATCGGCGCCGTTCACCTTGGTGACGGTCAACGACCCGATCGCCCCGCCGGTCACCTTCTCGGCCAGCGCGCGGGCGCCCTCCTGCAAATCTTCGGGCCCCGTGGTGAAGGAGATCAGGGTGCGCCCGCCCCGCTCGGCGTAGAGCACCGGCGCACCGTCCACCAGCACGACCAGCGCACCGGCCCGCCGCGCGGGGCGGTGCTTCTCGTCGCCTTCCCGGTCCGGCCACGGCAGTGCGCCGCCGAACGGATTGGCCGGGTCGGCCGCCGCGAGTACCAGACCGCCGCCGGGCACCCGGTCGGCATCCGTGCTGACGAACGCCCGCACCCGGTCAACGGCGCCGGCGGTGGCGAACTGGGCGGCGCCCAGACCCTCGACGAAATAGCCCCGGCGCACACGGCCGGACTCCTCGAAGGCGGACATCACCTTGTAGACGGCGGCGAATCCGCCGGGCGTCTCCTCGGCCACCACGGCGCCCCGGGTGACGATGCCGTACCGGTCCAGCAGTACCTCCGCCGCGGCGTGCGCGCGGATCGTCGGGTCGGTCTCCACCTCGGGGATCAGCGACCATCGACCCGCGACCATCGGCGGCCCGCCGCGGCGTACTGCCGGGCCGACCTTCGGTCGACGGCCTGCCGACAGCAGCGCGAGTCCCGACACGCCGCGCTGACGGACCCGCGGCGCGGCGGCCTTGGTCTTGTGGGTGGTGCGGCCGCCGGTGAGCCGGGCCCGCAGCGGTGTCAACGTGTCCCCGGTGACCAGCCCGGCGAACACCAGATCCCACAGCACCTCCGCGACGGTGTCGTCGGAGGAGAAGCCGCCGGTCTCGTCGGCCACCGCGTCGGTCAGCGCCCGGAAGAAGAACGCGCCGCCGCGGGCCAGCACCGCCAACAGCGCGCTGTGCAGCTCACCGTCCGGCGCGTCCCCGGTGCCCAGTAGCTCCTCGGTGCGCACCGGCATGGTCAGCGCGGCCGAGTCCGCCAGGTGCAGCGAGATCCAGCCGTCGTCCCCGCCGAGCGCGCCGTGCCCCGTCCACAGCACCTCGCCGGACGAAGTCAACTCGTCCAGCATCGCCGGCGCATACGCCCGGATGCGGGCGGGCAGCACGAGGGTCTCGAGCGCCGAGGCCGGCAGCACCGCCCCGGCGAGTTGCTCGATCGCCCGGAGCAGCGCGTCCATCCCGCCCGGCGCCCTGGCCACCGGCGCCTTCGACGACGGGCCGACCGGATAGAACCCGTCCGTCGGTGTGGCCACCGGCTTCGGCGGAGCGACGATGCCGTTCCAGGCCGGCAGGAACCGGCCCAGCGCGTCCGCCGGCACCGGCTCGACCTCCGCCCGCAGGGCGGCCAGCGAACGGCGGCGGAGCAGCCGGAGCACCTCGGCGTCGACGAACTCCCTTGCGCCGTCTGCACCGGGCCGGACGCCGTCCTCGGCCGAGAGATCCTCGGCGCCGACCGGCAGCCCGGTCTGGCCGAGCGGTCGGAACTCGCCCTCGACCACCCGGCCGGAGCCGGCCAGCCGGCGCAGCGAATCGGTCACCACGGCGACGCCGAGGCCGAAGGCGTCGGCCGCGTCCCGGGCGACGAACGGGCCCCGGGTCCGGGCATAACGTCCCAGCAACCGGCCGAGCGGGTCGACGACCGGTTCCAGCAGCGACGGCGCAATGCCCGGTGGCAGCGCGGTGCCGAGGGCGTCACGCAGCAGCGGGGCGTCCGCCGGATCGGCCCACCGCTCGATGCCGCCCACCCGCACACCGATCGCCCGGCGGGCCGAGACCAGGTCGCCGAGCGCCGCCACCGCATCCTGCCCGGTCGAGCGCTCGGCCACCTGCTCGGTGGTCAGCGGGCCGAGAATGCGCAACAGATCAGCGATCTCGTCGATGTTCCGGGCGCGGCGGTGGTCACTGAGCCGCTGCAGATCGGCCTCCGTGGTGGCCAACGCCTGCGGATCCAGCAGGTCGCGCAGGGACAGCCCGTCGCCGCCGCCGAGCAGCTCCGCCAGCAGCGTGGGATCGACGGTGAGGGCGGCGGCCCGACGTTCGGCGAGCGGTGAGTCGCCCTCGTACAGGAATTGCGCGACGTACCCGAACAGCAGCGACCGGGCGAACGGGGACGGCGCGGTGGTCGTCACCTCCACGACCTGGACCGACCGGGCCGCCACCTGTCGCATCAGCGACACCAGCGCCGGCACGTCGAACACATCGGACAGCACCTCCCGGACCGCTTCGGCCACGATCGGGAAGGTCGGGTACTGAGCGGCCACCTCGAGCAGCTGACTGGCCCGCTGCCGCTGCTGCCACAGTGGCTGGCGCTTGCCGATCTGCCGGCGCGGCAGCAGCAGTGCCCGCGCCGCGCACTCGCGGAATCGGGAGGCGAACACCGCGGAGCCACCGATCTCGGCGGTCACCTCCGCCTCCAGCGTCTCCGGGTCCAGGGCGATCGCGTCCATCATGGCCGGGGCATCGCCGTCGTACTCGACGTCCGGCAGCCTTAGCACGATGCCGTCGTCGGAGTGCATGGCCTGCACGTCGACGCCGTACCGCTCGCGCATCCGGGCCGCGACCACCAGCGCCCACGGCGCGTGCACGGCCGCGCCGTACGGCGAGTGCAGCACCAGTCGCCAGTCCCCCAGCTCGTCCCGGAAACGTTCCAGCACAACGGTCTTCTCGTCCGGTACGACGCCAAGGGCGGCGCGCTGCTCCTGGAGGTAGGCGATCGGCTGGGCGGCGGCGA